>NZ_JACARZ010000054.1:0-36425 GCF_013386315.1 Pseudomonas sp. P7779
GCTCCGCGTGGGAATGCAGACCGTGACGCTCCGCGTCACAAAGGCAGACGCAGAGCGTCCAGGGCAGCGCTCCCACGCAGAGCGTGGGAGCGATCAAGTCTCTTCAAAAAACCGACCATCCGATCCGCTCGCTCAACAACTCCAACGCCTTCATCCCCGCCAGCGAATTGCCTGCCGCATTCAACTCCGGCGACCACACGCACACCGTAAACTGCCCCGGCACCACCGCGAGAATCCCGCCGCCTACCCCGCTCTTGCCCGGCAACCCAACGCGATACGCAAAATTCCCCGCCTCGTCATACAGCCCGCTGGTGGCCATGATCGAGTTCACTTGCTTGGTCTGGCGCGCCGTCAGAATCTGCTCGCCGCTGTGGGTGCACACCCCCTCATTCGCCAGGAAGCAAAATGCCTTGGCCAGGTCCAGGCAGCTCATCTGCAATGCGCAATAGTTGAAGTAGCTGTGCAGCACTGCATCCACGTCATTGTGGAAGTTGCCGAAGGACTTCATCAGGTACGCCATGGCCGCATTGCGCGCACCGTGCTGGGCTTCGGATTCGGCCACCACGCTGTTGACCAGGATCTGTGGGTTGCCCGACAGCCGCCGCACAAAATCACGCATGGACAAAATAGGCACGGCAAAGCGCGATTGGTTGATGTCGCAGATCACCAGCGCACCGGCGTTGATAAACGGGTTGCGTGGCCGCCCACGCTCGAACTCCAGCTGCACCATGGAGTTGAACGGCTGCCCCGAAGGTTCGTGGCCCAGGCGTTCCCAGATGCTTTCGCCGCCATGGTCGATGGCCTGCACCAGGCTGAATACCTTGGAGATGCTCTGTACGGAGAACAAGGTGTGAGCATCACCCGCGCAGTAGGACGAGCCGTCATTGCCATACACGGCAATGCCCAGTTGCTGGGCCGGCACGTCGGCGAGCGCGGGGATGTAGTCGGCGACCTTGCCGAGGCCGATCAGTGGACGGACTTCGTCGAGGATCGACTCCAACAGGGCCTGCATGTTGTGTTCTGGCATGGTTTGGAAAATAGTGATTGGCGGGCGCGGAGGATACCTGAAACCCAGGGGGTAGAAACGCGCAGGCGCGCACAACGAGGTCTTCGTTTATTCAGACTTTAACTGTTGGTCGATCCATGAAGAGTCGGGCATTCGGTCGCAGCGTTTCTTATGGTCTCTACTGGCAGTGGCGTCAACGTGTCCACGCCACATATTCGTGTGCACGATGCGCCGTAATGCCTCGGCATTGCTCAAGCGACAGCGGATGGTTACTCGCGATCAGCGTCACCTTTGGCCGGTTAGCCGGGTCAGTCAGGTTCAGCATGGCGGGGAGCCCACATGTTGCAGGCAGATCCGGGATGTCATTGGCAATCGTCACCGAAAACGGTGGTTCGCTTGATTGCTGCGGGTCATCCCAGAGTTCGTAAACCCGCTCAAAATCCAACTGCTCGATCCTGACCCAAATACCGATGTGAAAAACCTCCTCGCGACCCAGCACCGGCAATGGCAGCAACGCACGAATGAAAAATTGCTTACCGCCGATGATGGCCAGGTCATTGTTCTCCTGGACCCCACTCTCTCTGTCGTCTTGCGATAGCGCCATAACGGCATCAGGACGTCGAAACGCCAGCTCCATCTCGTCAATCCGGTGTTCTTCTTCGCACTGGTTGCACAGCAATTAGCGTCTCCTTCAAACGTTCTGGCCGCACAGTCGACTCGCTGCGCCGGGCCATTCTAGCGCGATACCAACGCTGCGCAACGCCGCTTTGCGGGCGCCATGCGTCAATCAGCCGGCTCTGCTGCCACCCGCTCCCGCCCCTTGAACGCCAACGAAAAACAAAAAAAGATCACCAGCGCAAACCCCGCCGGAAACAACCAGATGCTGCGCCAGTCATGGCTGCCACCCGCCGCCACATAGTGGTCGGTCACCTGCCCTGCCACCCAGAACCCAATCAACATGCCCACACCGTACGTAGCCAGGGTAATCAGCCCCTGCGCCGAACTCCTGAAGCGCTCCGGGGCCTTGGCGTCGGTGTAGATCTGCCCCGAGACAAAGAAGAAGTCATAGCAGATGCCATGCAGCGCAATCCCGGTAAACAGCATGAAGGCCAGCTCGCCATTATTGCCGTAGGCGAACAGCGCATAGCGCAGCGCCCACGCCAGCATGCCCACCAACAGCGCGACCTTGATGCCAAAACGCTGGATGAACAGCGGCAATAGCAGCATGAACAGCACCTCGGACACTTGCCCAATGGCCATTTTTGCCGTGGGGTTGGTCACGCCGATTTCCGCGAGAAACGGGTTGGCGTTCTGGTAGTAGAACGCCAGGGGAATGCAGATCAGGATCGAGGCGATGAAGAACACCAGGTAGCTGCGATCCTTGAGCAACCCCAGCGCATCCAGCCCGAGCAGTTGCTTGATATCACCCTTGCCCGCCTCGGCTTTCAAGGGCGCGGTACGCGGCAAGGTGAAGCTGTAGAAACCCAGCACCACTGACGCGATGGCAGACATCAGGAAGGTGTTGCGCAACGCGCCCGTGGTGATCGACTGCTGCGAATCCCAGGCGAACACAAAGCTGATCACCAGCCCCGCAACAATCCAGCCCAGGGTGCCCCACACACGGATGCGCGAAAACTCCTGGGCCGGGTCGCTCATTTGCCGGAAGGCCACCGAGTTCACCAGTGCCAGGGTCGGCATGTAGATGACCATGTATGCCAGCACGTAGGGATAAAAGCCGACGAAGTCCGGCGCGCGGTACAGCTGGTACAGCAGCACCGCGCCGATCAGGTGCAGCACCGCCAGGATGCGCTCGGCGTTGAAGTAGCGGTCGGCGATCAGGCCGATGATAAACGGGGCGATGATCGCCCCCCACGACTGGGTGGAAAACGCCATGCCGATCTGCCCGCCGCTGGCCCCCAGGTTGCTGGCGAGGAAGGTGCCGAGGGTGACGAACCAGCCGCCCCAGATGAAGAATTGCAGGAACATCATGACGCTCAGTCGCGCTTTCATTGTGGTCACCGTTTTATTGTTATTTTGAGTCAGAAGCGCTGTTCAGGCGTCGGGCAGGCCCAGCAGCCGTCGGTTGGATTGCTCGTCGGATGTCACGCCGGCGAAGTCATCGAATGCCTTGCTGGTCTTGCGGATCATGTGCTGGCGGATGAACTCCGCCCCTTCTGCCGCGCCTTGTTGCGCGTCCTTCAAGCAGCACTCCCACTCCAGCACGGCCCAGCCGTGGAAGTCGTATTGGGTGAGCTTGCTGAAGATCGATTTGAAGTCGATCTGGCCATCGCCCAATGAGCGAAAACGGCCAGGGCGGTCGACCCATCCTTGGTAGCCGCCATACACGCCGGAGCGCGCGTCGGGGCGAAACTCGGCGTCCTTGACGTGGAACATGCGGATGCGCGCGTGGTAGCGGTCGATGAAGCCCAGGTAATCCATTTGCTGCAGCAGCAGGTGGCTGGGGTCGTAGAGAATGTTGGCCCGGGGATGGTGGTCGACGGCTTCGAGGAAGCGCTCGAAAGAGGCGCCGTCGTGAAGGTCTTCGCCGGGGTGGATTTCGTAGCACAGGTCGACGCCGGCCGCCTCGAAGCAATCGAGAATCGGCAGCCAGCGCTTGGCCAACTCGGCAAAGCCTTGCTCCACCAGGCCGCTGGGGCGTTGTGGCCAGGGGTAGATGTACGGCCAGAGCAGCGCGCCGGAGAAGGTCGCGTGGGCCGCCAAGCCAAGGCGCTGGCTGGCGCGGGCGGCGAGTTTCAATTGGTCGATGGCCCACTCGGTCCGTGCCTGGGGCTGGCCGCGCAGATGGGCCGGGGCGAAGTCGTCGAACAGCGTGTCGAATGCCGGGTGCACGGCCACAAGTTGGCCCTGCAGGTGGGTCGATAGCTCGCTGATTTCGACGCCCGCATGGGCGCAGGTCGCCTTGAGTTCATCGCAGTAGGCCTGGCTTTCTGCAGCGCGGGCCAGGTCAATGTAGCGGGTGCCGAGTGTGGGCAACTGGATCGCCTTGTAGCCCTGGGACGCCGCCCATTGGGCGATGTTGGCCAGGGTGTCGAAAGGCGCTTCGTCCGAGATGAACTGGGCGAGAAAAATGCCTGGGCCGCGCATGTCTGTAGTCTCCTTCATGGGTGGTTCGCCAGGGTGGTCCACTTCGCCTCGCCGCGATGGTTGGCGATCACGGCTTCGATAAAGGCCATGCCGCGCACGCCGACTTCGATGCCGGGTACGCCAACGGCCTCGGTGCCCTGGCGAATGGCCTTGGCGAAGTCGCGGTAGAGGTTGGCCATGGCTTCCAGGTAACCCTCGGGATGCCCGGCGGGCAGGCGCATGCGCTGCAATGCCGCGTCGCACAGCCAGGGCTGGCCGACACCGGAACGCAGGATGCGCAGCGGTTGGTCGAGGGAACGATGGATCAGACTGGCGGGTTCTTCCTGGCGCCATTCCAGGCCGCCCTTGTCGCCATAGAGGCGGATCTTCAGCGGGTTCTCTTCACCGGCACACACTTGGCTGGCGATCAGCACGCCGCTGGCGCCGGAGGCCATCTTGAACAGCATGGCGGCATCGTCATCCAGTTGCCGGCCGGGTACATGGATGCCCAGGTTCGCGCAAAGCTGTTCGATCGGTTGGTCGGCGATGAACTCGGCCAGGGAAAAGGCGTGGGTGCCGATGTCGCCGATGCAGCCGCCCAGTCCCGAGAGTTCGGGCCGGCTGCGCCAGTCCGCCTGTTTGTTGCCCTGCCCGGCCACGTCCTGGCTGAGCCAGCCTTGTGGGTACTCGACGATCACTTTGCGCAACGCGCCGATCACGCCATTGCGCACCATGTCGCGGGCCTGCCACACCATCGGGTAACCCAGGTAGGTGTGTGCCAGCCCATAAAGCCCGGAACTGTTTTTGACAACGTCTGCCAGCGCCTGCACTTCAGCAAGATTGAGCGCGGCCGGCTTCTCGCTGAACACGTGGAAGCCCGCCTGCAGCGCCTGGGTCGCAATCGGTGCATGCAGATGATTGGGGGTGACGATCACCAGCAGCTGCATGCGCTGCTCGGCCGGGAGTGCCTGTTCGCCGGCGAGCATCTGCTGCCATTCGCTGTAACAGCGGGACGCGGGCAGGCCCAGCGCATTGCCGGTGCTCCGGTTGTTCTCGGGCTCACGGCTGAAGGCACCGCACACCAGTTCATAACACCCATCCAGCCCCGCCGCCTGGCGGTGAGCCTGGCCGATGAAGGCGCCTTCGCCGCCGCCAACAAAGCCCATTCTTATTTTTTGCACAGCAACCGTCATCGCAAGTCTTCTCTTTATGGGCAATTACCGATCATGATGTAACCGGTTACATCGTGCCGGAAATTTAGGCCTGGTTGCTCGCGGTGTCAAACCCCGACTGCGGTAAACTTGCAGGCTGCTGTTCTGATAACGAGGTGGTCTTGTCCAATATTCGTGAAGTCGCCCGGCTGGCCGGGGTCTCGGTGGCCACCGTGTCCAGGACCCTGGCCAGCCCTGAACGCGTGTTGCCCGAGACCCGCGACAAGGTCAACGCCGCCGTGGAACAGACCGGTTACCGGCCGAACCGCATGGCGGTGCAATTCCGTTCGCGGCGCACCGGCAACCTGGTGATCCTGGTGCCGGCGATTGCCAACACGTTTTTCGCCCGGGTCATCAGCGGTGCACAGCAAGCGGCGCAGGCATCGGGTTATCGGTTGCTGTTGTGCGACACCCGGGGCCAGGTAGAAATCGAAAAACAGTTCGCCGAACTGGTCCACGCCCATCAGGCCGATGGTGTGATTCAGTTGCGGGCCTCGGACCCATTCAGCGACTGCAGCGACTCACCGCCACTGGTGAACGCCTGCGAGGTGATCCAGGACGGTCGCCACCCCACCATCAGCCTCGACAACCGTGGCGCCGCCCGGGCCATGACCCAGCACTTGATCGACCTCGGCCACCGCCGCATCGGCTTGATCAAAGGCCCGAAAAGCAGCCCACTGACCCGTGACCGCGTGGCCGGTTATGAAGATGCCTTGCTCGCGGCGGGCATCCCCCGCGACCCGGCGCTTATCTGCCACGGCGACTTCACCCTGCACGCCGGTTTCGAGGGCGCAGGCAACATGCTCGCCCTGCCCAAGCGGCCCACTGCGCTGTTCTGCGAGAACGACGAAATGGCCATCGGCGCCTTGAAGCGCATCAAGCAACAGGGCCTGCGCGTGCCCCAGGATATTTCCCTGGTGGGCTTTGATGACATCCCCTTCGCGGCCTACTGCGACCCGCCCCTGACCACCATTGCACAGCCTGCCGAAATCTTCGGCCGCAAGGCGGTCGAGATGCTCATCGCACTGATCGAGAAAACGCCGCTGTCGGAGCGTCAGGTTGTAGTGCCGTTCGAACTCACAGTACGCGGCAGCACGGCAGCGCCCCACACTCAATAGTGCGCCACATCCGACACCTGGGTATCCAGCACGTCCCGCGCCAATGCCCAGGCCTGATCCGTGGATTCCACCACCAGCAACGGGTAGCCCCACGCCTTGCCGAACATCACGGCAAACGGCTTGAGCGCCAGGCGCTTGGCTGCGCTGGGCTCCACCTGAATCATGCCTTTGACGAAAGTACGCAGGGCCACCTTGTGCTTCTTCATCCAGATCGAGGCCTGTTTGCGTTCTTCGTGTGAATGCTCGTGAGTGCTTTCATCCACGGCTTTCTCGTGCAGCAGGACGAAGGGTTCCTCGCGCTGCAACAAGGCCTCGAATGCGCCAAAGGTATCTTGCGGGGGAGTGTCGCTGGGGGCGTCAAACACGATTTTCACCACGGGGAATGTTGAACTGTCGAGTTGCATGGGAAGCTCCTTTAACGAGAATGTTTCTCATGATAGCCATGCCATCACTGGACGCCATTGCACAGAATGGCCAGAATGTTTCGCATTCCAGCCAAGACGCCGCGCCGCCATGTACAACCACCGCCTCGAAACCCGTGACCCCTTGCGCCCGGCCCTCGCCGATGCAATTCCCCGTGCGGTGGTTGCAGTGAGCGCTTCAAGCACCTCTGCGAGTTGGGAGCACGCACCGCACCAGCACCGCAAGGGCCAGTTGATGTACACATTGCGCGGGGTGATTCATTGCGTCATCGAAGAAGGTATCTGGATCGTGCCCCCCCAGTGCGCGTTGTGGATTCCGGGCGGCCTTTCCCATGCCGCGCGCGGGTCGGGGGCAGCGGATGTCTACTGTCTGTTGGTCGACCCCGACGCCGCCGGCGCCCTGCCCCGGCAATGCTGCACCCTGGCGGTATCGCCGTTGTTACACGAATTGATCAGCAAGGCCGTCAGCTTCCCGCCGCTGTACGACACCGAGGGCGCCCAGGGCCGGTTGGTGGCCACGCTGCTGGACGAACTGGCACTGGCACCGGTGGAGGCCCTGCACCTGCCCATGCCCCGGGACACTCGGCTGCGGCGCCTGGCCGACAGTTTGCTGGCCAACCCCAGCGACAAGGCCACCCTGGGCGAATGGGCCGTACGCATCGGCATGAGCGAACGCAGCATGACGCGCTTGTTGCTGGAGGAGATCGGCCTGAGTTTCGGCCGCTGGCGCAGGCAACTGCATGTGATCCTGTCACTGCAGCGCCTGGCGAAAGGCGAAAGTGTGCAGACGGTGGCACTGGACCTCGGCTATGAAAACGCCAGCGGCTTTATCACCATGTTCCGCAAGGCCATCGGCCAACCGCCGGCGCGCTACCTGGCCGACCGCGCGAGCATCCCCCAGCACACGACGCCCGCTATCGCCTTGCTGGATTATTATAAATAGTCACGTATAAGCATTTTTAGAGCTAAGGGACTAGAAGGCTTAAATCATTCCAGCCAAAAAAAATCAACCCGCCTAAAATACTTATCGCACACTAAAAAATTTGCACTAGCATATGAGTACTCCGGTCCACAAACCCGCTCTCAACACCCGCCTGAAATCCGCCTTACCCCCCGCAAATAAAGTGCCGAATGTTAAAATTTGTCACGTTTTGGCGTATTCAATTCGATTAACATCTAAACGCCTGCAGCGATTGAATTGACGGCCTCGCATGCCGGAAAAGGGAGCAACGTGATGCATTTTTCCAACGTCCTCGCTATTGCACGGACCCCATCGAAATCCGAGGACTTCAGCGAGCTTATAGTTCGTACTGTACCGAAAAATCTAAAAGTCGATACACGCTCCTACGGCCAACTAATCGGTCCCTATGCAAGCCATGGACATTACCGTGCCATCATCATAGAGATCGACACCCCCTCTGCCAGCACCCAAACGCTGGACATCATTAAAAAAACCAGATCGGAAAATCCTGGCAGCACCATTTTCCTGGTTGTCACCTTCGCCACTACACTAAGCAAAACCAAATATTATCTCGCAGGCGCCGATTACTGCATAAAGGTCGTCGAGAGCTCGCCCGAGAAAAAACTTGCCCTGTTTGCCGCGTTCCTCAGCGAGACATACTGGCTAAGTAATACTGATTTGCTACTCGATCAGGACCGCATGTGCATCTACGGGGGTGGCAAAAAGCTCGAAGTGTCCTTTGTCGAAATGAAAGTACTGGAAGCGCTCATTCATAATCGATTGCTCAGCCATGATGAAATCGCCGTGGTAATGGGGCTGAATCCCCGATTTTATGATTCAAGGGCCCTCGAAAAATCGATTAGCCGGTTACGTGGCAAAATAAAATCACATTACGGAAGCAATATAATTCAGAGCATTCGCGGTTACGGCTACAAACTAAGCAGAGGGCTGGCTTCGGTTAATCATATCCACCCCGTCAGGGAGCGGTCGAACCGTGAATAGCGGAACCTTATTACGTGAGGCGTCAGCCTGCTTCACCTTTTCGCGGCAAGCGATACTTGAACGAAGTTGCACGCTGTGGGGCAGTGAGATCCGCGTCCACGCCGAGCCTGCGCTCGACAGCCCGCGTGATGACGCCTGTCCGTTTTATTCCGAACAACTTAAAGACGCCTACAGCGAAGCCCTGCAACATGCCAGGCCGAGTTCATTTGCCCGCACAAGTAAACGTTTGCGCGCGGACAAAAGCCCGGGCCTCCACAAGTTTTTCCGAGTTGAGCAATCGCTGTTGATGAATGAGGACCTGCTCAAGGAAATTATCGATACTTCACACACGCTGGAAAAAAACAGACAACAACTCATTGTCAGCGTTGAAAACACGCTGGACACCCTTCCGGGCCCGCTGGAACGCCGGAGCATGATCCGTCAACTGTATAGCCTGAAAGACCAGAGCAACCTGAAGCTTGCCTATAACAATTACACATTAAATACAAAAAACACCGACCTGCTGATCGACTTGAGTCTTTATGACTATATAAAAATGCCTTTTCCAGACTCGGCCCTCAGGCTCAGTCTGAACACCCGCTCGGGCCTGTTCGACCGGCTTTACGACCAGATGCTGGGGCTGATGAGCACCACCCGGGTCTCCTTCATCGCCGACAACGTCGAGCACGCCGACAGCGCACTTCTCGCCAGACGCTTGCCTTTTGACTATTTTCAGGGCCCCTACTTCTCCCCTGCTGATAGTTTATGAACCCCCGTACTTTCCTGGAATCGGTGAATGCCATGAGTTCTCTCAAGAAACACACATTTACATCGACGTACCCGTCAATCGCACTGCACGATTTCACGCCAAATGTGGCATTTTTACATTACGACGTCGACAGCGGGCCGCTGATCGAAACCGTGGAAAAAACATCGGACGCTTCGACCAGTTCCTACGCCGTTACCAAAGAGCAGAATTTCAATCTGTGGCTCAGTAACTATGTCGCCGCCAAAAGACTTTACGAAGCCAGTAATCGGCTGACCCGACAACTTTACGACGCATCAAAAAAACCTAACATCACGGCTCTAAAATCAGACGTCACACACACGGACCTGAATAACACCAGCGCGGAAACAGTTAACTCATCCTCTGCATTACGCGGCCCCGATGTCTGGCTACTTACCCAGCAAGATCGTGCGCTGGTGAAAGGTGGGCTACGCATTTCCTTGACCACTATTGAGTCGGCATTGATCAAGAAAATGTTGAACCATGAAGAACGTGTGGTCAGCAAGGAAGAACTTATCCGCAACATCGGACGGGAGCCCGACCTCTATCGCGGGCTTGAAATGTGCCTTAGCCGATTGCAGGACAAGTTCAAACGCGTGAATGATGGCGAACGCCTGTTCCGCGCGGTGCGTAACCGTGGCTACTGCCTGACACAAAAAATAAAAAGCCCGCTGAGCAGTCGCGCGAACGTCACAGAACAATAATTATTTCATAAAAATTACAATTCACCCTGCCTATTAGAACGCCTTTCTATCTGCCATTTTATAACAACATGACCGCGTTATAAGTCGTCAGCCATTGCTCCCTGCCATTTATTACTATCAATACGCACGCCTACGCGTGCGCCTGCCATTTGATAGTCATTAAAACCACGCCTCGCTTTAACCTGCCAGCACGTGAGTGGATACCACAGGGAGCAGAAGTATGCTTAACAACAGAAGAATGCATCGTAACCTTACACCCAAAGGCCTGACCTTTTGGGGACAGTGGGCAATTGCCCTGAGTGTGGTCGTTGTACTTTTGTTTTCACTGGTACTTTTCAAGACCGGGCAATTGGAATCCCACTACCGGATATTGGCAGCCATTACAATACTGGCCTCTATACCGGCCTACATGTTATGTGACGTCTATAGCAAAAAAGATGACTTTTTTGTTGGGCTGGGACGATTATTCACCGGCTGGTTATTGACCCTGGGCATATTGTTCGCGGTCGGCATAGCCTGTAATGCCAGTTCGCTGTTTCCCTTCGAGATCCTGCTACTGTGGGCCGCTGTCAGCTATCCAATACTAGCCCTTTGCTACATTCCCATTCACAGTCTATCCAGGTACTACCACCGGCAACTACATGAGCGCCAGAAATCGCTGATTATTGGTACGGGAAAACTTGCAACCGACTTGGCCAATACTCTCGCCAGGCAAAAACGCTCCCCTCTGGTCGGTCTCGTAGGTCCCCGCACCACCTCCCCCCAGGCCGGCACCCAGCCTCAGATCCTCGGTGACTTGCCCGATCTTCCCGCGCTGATCCGCCAGCACGGTATCCGCCGCCTGTACATCACTCACTCTCTCCAGGAAGCGACCCACATCGAGGCGCTGTACCTCAACCTGCTGGAGATCAGCGTGGACGTGATCTGGGTGCCCGACCTCAACAACATGCTGCTGCTCAACCACAGCGTGGCCGAGGTGGATGGATTGCCCGCGATCTTCCTCAATGAAAGCCCGCTGACCAGCCGGCCGACCGCAGCACTGAGCAAGTCGCTGCTGGACAAGAGCCTGGCCCTGTTGGCGATCATCCTGCTCAGCCCGTTGCTTCTGCTGTTCGCCCTGCTGATCAAACTTACCTCTCCCGGCCCGGTAATTTTCAAGCAGGATCGTCACGGCTGGAACGGCGAGGTGATCAAGGTCTGGAAGTTCCGCTCGATGCGCGTGCATGACGACCACGAAGTGCGCCAGGCGAGCCGCAACGACTCACGCATTACCCCCGTAGGGCGCTTTATCCGCCGCACCTCCATCGACGAGCTGCCCCAGCTGTTCAACGTGCTGCAAGGGCATATGGCACTGGTCGGCCCACGCCCGCATGCCGTCGCCCACAATGACTACTACTCGGGCAAGATTCGCGCGTACATGGCGCGGCATCGCATCAAGCCCGGCATCACCGGCCTGGCGCAGGTCAATGGCTGCCGGGGTGAAACCGAGACCCTGGAGAAGATGCAGCAACGCGTCGATATCGACCTGCGCTATATCAACAACTGGTCGCTGTGGCTGGACATCAAGATCCTGTTCAAGACGCCGTTTACCCTGCTGTCCAAAGACATCTACTGACCCCGCCCTTCCCCGTGCCGCTGCATCGGCGGCGCGGGGCACCAGGCGCGCTTTGCGCCCTCCCCGCCACCACTCCCCGCAAGGCGCAACGATAGCGCCCACAGCAACGCCCGGCCCGGGCCATTCGCATAGTCATCAAAGAGGAAAGTCAGGCAAGTGTTGCGCGCCGGCATTGCACCTGGCGCTGTAGCGTTCGGCGTGGCGACTGCCCGGCGCATTCAACGCCGGGCAGTCGACAACCTGGTCGGCAGATGCCGCACCGTCACTCAGTGATCTTCTCGAAGTTGTTGTAGAACAACTCGCTGTCACGCCCGTCGGTCATGGTCTGCAGCGAATAGCCGCGGTTCAGGCGTGCGCCGCCGTCACGGGTCAGTGGCGCCCATACGACGTTGGCCCGACGCATCGTCGAGGTGCTCATCAATTCGTCGAAGGGGACGGAAATATAGATACCCTTGTCGAAGCTGCCTTCGCCATATTCTTCCTTCGAGGCGGTGGTCAGCGTCACCCAGCCACCAAACTTCACGCCGTTCTTGAACTGGCGCGAGATGTCGACGGTGGTGCCCCAGTCCCGCGCCAGGTAACGCCCCACACTGACGGCGGCCAGGGTGTCATAGGGCAGCTCGGTATAGCTGGTGACATGGCCGGTGATGGTCTGGTAATCCCGCAGGCCGAAGCCCTGGTTGAAATCACGCTGGCGCACGAAGTTCAGGTCTGCGCCCACTGACCAGTGCTTGCCCGCCGGCCGGAACAACACCTCGCCTCCCACCCCGGCGTACATGGACTCCAGGTAGCCGCCGTAGACCATGCCATACAGGTCGCGGTCCAGGCGCTGCGCATGGTTGACCTGGAAGTTCGGCATCGTCACATCGGACGTGGTCATGTATTGGCGCAGGTCGGTGCGTACTCGCGGCAACCCGCTGGGTGCGTCGTAGGTGAACTTGTCGTAGTTGTTCAGCAGGTTGGCGCTGAGCAAGCCGCTCCACCAGGTATTGCGGGTAAAACGGTACTCCGCGTCGGCGTCGGCAGTGAACTGATAAAGCAGGCCGTCGGGGCCACCGATGTTCTGCTTGTAACCCAGGCCGAGGCCATAGTTGAACGGCTCGGATTGTCTGCTGTAGAGCGTGGTTTCCCGATGGGCAACCGCCGGATTGACCTCGGTATTACGGTGCAGGTCCGTCAACGGTTGCTGGTTGTTCACCACGGCCCGGAAGGTGGCACGGGGCACGCTGGTTTCTTCGATGGGCATGTCATAGCGCTTGTTCACCAGGGTGAACCAGTCGATATCCTGATTGGCGCTGTTGTCGAGAATCCGGCTGGCGCGTCCCACGGCCTTGGCTGAATAGAAGTAGCGTTGCTGCTCGCCATACACCATCAATTCCGAGCCGCGCCGGGCAATGCGCTCCACCTTGTAGCCGGCATTCTGCTGCAGCCTGTCGGCGACGTTGGCCCAGTTGACCTGGTCGGCCGGGGTGGTGGGCATGCGCGCCGGCAACGGTTCGGCGGGCGGGTCATAGGTCTTGACCGGTGCCTTGCGGCTGACAAAGTTGGTGTGCAGGGTGATGCCGAACATCGCGGTATTCCCGCGTTCCCAGGCCGCACTCAGGTCGACGCTGTCAGCCAGCTTATAGACCACGCCAATGTTTACCGGCGAGTCCTGCTTGATCGGGTTGTCCAACGGCTCGTGCTTGTAGTCATTGCCCTCGTATTCGAGTTTCAGGCTCAGGGGTTCCCAGGGCGTTTGATAGGCGATCCCGCCGAACAACGAAGGGCGGCCCCTGAAATAGGCGTTGGAGTTCACGTCCCCTGCCCTGGCGACGACCGCAGTGCTCTTGGGCCGGTCGTTGAACTTGCTGCCGAACACCGACAGCGGGTTGCCGAAGTCGCCTCGGTTTCCCAGGTAGCCCCAGGCGATGCCTAGGCTGAAATCCAGGTTGCCGTGGCGCTTGTTGGCGACAAAATATTCGCTGGAAAACAGCCCGGTACCGCCGATGTCCCGGGCACCGAAAGCCACCTGCGGTGCCCACCGGCTTTCCTCCCAGAGCCGCGCCTTGAAGTCGATGGCCTTGTCCTTGAAGCTCTGGCTTCCGCTCAACGCCTCGGCGCCGTACCTGCGGTTACTGATGGCGGTATAACGAAACGAACCCTCCAGCCAATCAAACGGTTGCAGGGAAAAACTGTAGCGCGAGTAGGGATCGGTGCGGTTGGCGTTGGCGCTCAACTCTCCCGCCGGGGCCATGCGTGCGGTGGGGGTCTGTAGCAGGCCCACGCCGCCGAAATCATTTTGGGTGTAACGGGGGTCACCGTGAGCCAACCCGCAAGGCAACAGCAGTACAGCCGCAAAACGTAAATTCAAGGGTTCACCTCAGCCAACGGTTGAGTGGCGAAAAACTCGGCCAGTTGTTGGTTGAGATCAGGGGTCGGCGTCTCAAGGTCGTCGCTGCGGATCGGCACCAGGATCCTGCTGCCGGGGGCCGCCACCACGCCGTCCTCGCGATTCCACGCCGCCACGCCCACGCGCCGTACCTGGCCGTCGGGCTGGATCAGCCACAGGTCATCGCGCTCGGCGTCATCGAGGACCGTGCAGTCGCCAACATAATCCCGCACCTCGCGCATGGCCCGGTACGGCACATCACAGGACTGCGCGACCGCCCCGAGCACCTGCACGGTGGACGGCCTCACGGGGTAGACCAGCCGGTCCCCGTCATCCAGCAATGCGTTGCGCGCGAACCCCGTCTCCACGGCGATCGGGTCCAGCACTTGCACCTGGCGGCCGTTGACCGGCAACTGTTCGACCTGTCGATACAGACGCGCACTCAAGTCCGCCCGGGAGCCACGGTCATCCAGCAAGGCCCCTCGTTGCAGCAGTTTCAGATCGAACAAAACCCCTGCCTTCAAGCGTTCCTGCGTGCTCACCAACGACTGGTGCAGCCACGCGGCGCCCAACCAGTAGCTTTCTGCATTGGGTTGGGCCACACGAATAACGTCCAGCAAACGCGCCCCCGGCTTGACCTCGAAGGCGCCAGGGCTGCGCACATCGCCACTGACTGTAACGGCCGCCTGGCCAGTGCCGGGGCCGATCAGCAACAGGCCCAGCCATAAAAGCTTCGAACACTTCATCGGGCTGCCTCCCGGTCGGGACGCAACTGCACGATTTTCAGGGCCAACCGGGGCGTCAAATGCTGCTCGCTGCGCCAGATGAAACCATCCTGCGGGTCGACCCAATAATGGTTGGTGGCGCGGAAATTCAAGGTGGGAACGTCCACCTGCTCGTCGATGCGCAGCAAGGCGTAATCCTTGTCCAGAATGCGGAGGGTCTCGATACCGTGGCTGCTGAAACGGCTGTTGACCGCGATACCGATTCGGTTGCCGTCGTAGAGGTCGATCCAGCGTGTGCCGGTGTAGCCGTCGGGCAGATGCTGGAGGCCGCGCTTGAACGGCGATTCGCCACTGAAACGCGTGCCATCCAGGGAAACACCCAGCCCGACAGTGCGTACCACCAGGCCGTCACGCATCATCACCACTTGCTTGCCGGAAGCGACCCAGAACTGCAGGTCGCCCCGGCGCCGGGCCATGGCCATCACGCCCTCGCTGACGGCGGTGGTCACCAGGATCTGCGGGTATGGCACCGCGTCGACCTGGGCGCGGGTCACGTTGATCGGGGCCGGGCCCGTCACAGAGGTTTCGAGGGTGTACCACGACGCCCTCATCAACGGGTTACACCCGCACAACAAGAGCGCCATCGACAGGCAGGCGCTGGTAGGCAACATTTTCACCACGGGATAACGCCTTATCTGCTGTTGACTTCGCTGAGGTCATTGGCCGATCGGGCACCAATTCCAATGGCACTGGCGGTCGGCAGCAACTGGCTGATCAGGCGGTTCCAGCGCGTCACGCCGGCCGGCCCGACGTACACGATGTCCTGGGGTTGCAAGTCGAACCGGGTAGCCAGCACCAGCGCGGACGGTGACTGGGCATCGAGCTGGAACACCTTGGCCGGTTCGGCTTCCAGGTTGTCCACGCCGCGAATCACATAGACCGCATTGCCATTGGAAGTGGTCTGGTTCAAGCCGCCTACGGTACCCAGGGCATCGGTCAGGTTGATCGACTTGCCCTTGAAGCTCAGGGCCCGGGGCTGATTGACTTCGCCCATCAGGTAGACACGTTTCTGGTCGTTATAGGGCAGGTACAACCGGTCGCCGCCCTTGAGGTAGATGCCCTGCAGTTGCGAGCCCTGGCGATTGAGGCTGTCCAGGTCAAGCGTGTACTCACGGCCGTCGCGCGTCAGGGTCAGGCTCGAGAGGTCGGCATTCGTGGGGTCGACACCGGCCGCCCCAATGGCCTCGACGGCGCTCAATGGCGTGGTGGTGATCGGCTGTTGCCCGGCCTTGATCACCGCCCCGGTCACCACCACTGTCTGGCTGGCAAACCGCAGGACGCTGACGTCGACCTGTGGGCTTTCAATAAATTGCGACAAGCGCCCGGCGATAAAGGCCCGCAGCTCTTCGATGGTCTTGCCGGCCACCGGGACGTTGCCGATATACGGATAAAACAACGTGCCATCGGGGCGAACCAGGCGCCCGTTGGCGTCAATCTGCTGTTGCGGCCCGGACGGTGCCGTCAACTCGGGATGGTCCCAGACCGTGATAAACAACAGGTCATTGGCACCGACGCGATAGCCACCGGGTACATAAGACAACAGTTCCGCCGGCACCGATTCACGAACATGCGTGGCGGCATCCATGGCAATCAATTTGGGGGTGATGGGAATCAACTCTACCCGAGTACTTTCGGGAGAACCCTCACTGGACATTTGACTGGTGTCCATATGTTGACCAGGCGAAAACATGCAGCCGTGCAAGCTGAAACTTGCCAGCAAAAGAACAGGTAACCTACGAATCATAATGGCACTACGCTAGTCGAGGGCGAGTCTAAAAAAGATCACCCAGAAGTTCCGGGTGATCTTGAACAACACACATTGCGGGTTATTAGTTGGTACCGGTGGTACCGCCTGTACCGGTGGTGCCGCCGGTGCCGGAAGTACCGCCATTGGAACTGCCGCCCGAGTTGGAAGCCGCCGCCGCAGCGCCGACTACCGCGGTACCGACCCCGACGGTTTCACCGAGCGTCACGCCGCCCACGAGCGGGGTGCTCAACGACAGGGGCTCGCTCGCGCCCGCCGCATCGCTCAAGGCCTCGCTCGCGACTTCACCTGCCGCCAATGCCGCAGTACTGCTAAAGGCCAGCACGCCGGCCAACAGTATTTTCCTCATATCAGACTCCTTCTCGATATTTACCCCTTATCAAATAATGCAATAAGGGCGTAGTGATGGAACGGAGATAAACAGGCTATGCAAACTGCGCAAAGATCCTGTTGGATCACGCACTTAACCTCCTCGAAATCATCTCACTTGTGGATAGCTCAAACCACCAATGTTAATAATCGTCAGGATTAAACAACGGGGCGTACCGATAACCCGCGACCAATACCGTAATACTCGAAACCATTGGCTTTCATACGCTGCGGATCAAATATATTGCGGCCGTCAAAGATCACCGGCGTGCTCAGTTTTTCTTTTATCAAGTCCAGGTCCGGGGCCTTGAACTCCCGCCATTCGGTCACGATCACCAGCGCATCGGCACCTTGCAACGCCGCTTCCTTGGTGCCCATCAGCAACAGGTCTTCGTTCATCCCGTAAATGCGCTGGGTCTCGGCCATCGCTTCGGGGTCGAATGCCTGGACCCGGGCACCCACGCTGCGCAGTTGTTCGATCAACACGCGGCTCGAGGCTTCGCGCATGTCATCCGTATTGGGCTTGAAGGCCAGGCCCCAGATGGCGAAGGTCTTGCCCTCCAGCTGGCCGCCGAAGTGGTGGTGAATGTGCCCGAACAGGTGCTGCTTCTGGCGCTTGTTGACTTCCTCGACGGCAGACAACAGCGTTGCCTGATAGCCGATCGACGACGCGGTGCGCTCCAGCGCCTGCACATCTTTCGGGAAGCACGAGCCGCCATAACCGCAGCCTGGGTAGATAAAGTCGTAGCCGATCCGTGGATCGGAGCCAATGCCTTTACGAACCGCCTCAATGTCGGCGCCCAAGCGTTCGGCGAAATTGGCCATTTCATTCATGAAGGAAATCTTGGTGGCCAGCAGGCAGTTGGCCGCGTACTTGGTCAGCTCGGCACTCCTGATGTCCATCGTGATGATCTTTTCGTGGTTGCGGTTGAAGGGTTCATACAGCTCCCGCATGCGGTCCACGGCGTAACTGCTGTCGCTGCCGATGATGATCCGGTCGGGCCGGGTGCAGTCGGCGACCGCCGAACCTTCCTTGAGGAACTCGGGGTTCGAGATCACGTGGAACTCCACCTCAAGCCCCCGCGACGTCAACACCTCGGACACCTTTGCCCGGACCTTGTCCGCCGTCCCCACCGGCACCGTGGACTTGTTAACGATAATCTTCGGCTCGGTCATGTTGAGCGCAATGGTCGCGGCAACGGAGAGCACGTACTTGATGTCGGCGCTGCCATCGTCATCAGGCGGGGTGCCCACGGCGATGAACTGCACCTCTCCATGCCGCACGCCTTGCGCGGCGTCGGTGGTGAAGTGCAAGCGTCCGGCATCATGGTTCTTCTGGACGAGCGCACTCAGCCCGGGCTCAAAGATCGGAATAATGCCGGCCTTGAGGTTCTCGACTTTAGTCGCGTCCACGTCGACACAACACACCTCATGCCCCGCGTCGGCCAGCACCGCTGCCTGCACCAGACCCACATAGCCGATTCCAAATACAGTTACATTCATTTCAATCTTCCTTTAAACAAGCTCGAGGCGGCCATAGCGGTCTTCAAAGCGGATGATGTCGTCCTCGCCCAGGTACGAACCCGATTGGACTTCAATCAGCTCCAGCGGGATTCGCCCCGGATTTTCGAGGGAGTGCACAACGCCAATGGGGATGTAGGTGGACTGGTTCTCGGTCAGCAGCACTTGCTTGTCGGCGATTTGCACATTCGCAGTGCCGGACACCACGATCCAGTGCTCGGCCCGGTGGTGGTGCAGTTGCACCGACAGCTTGTGCCCCGGCTTCACCGTGATCCGCTTCACCTGGTACCGATAGCCCTGGTCCACCGAGTCATATTTGCCCCACGGCCGATAGACTTCGCGGTGGCTGGTGCTCTCGATCCGGTGCTTTTCAGTCAGCTGCGCGACTATTTTCTTGACGTCTTGCGCGTGGTCCTTGGTGGTCACCAAAATCGCGTCGGCGGTCTCGACGACCACCACATCATTGATCCCTGCAACCGTGACCAGGCGGTGGCTGGCATGCACATAGCTGTTGGTGACGTCCTGCAGCAGCACGTCGCCCTGGGTGCAGTTCTGGTTCTGATCCTTGAGGCCCGCTTCCCACACTGAGTCCCAGGCACCCAGGTCGCTCCACGGCGAATCGAGGATGACCACCGACGCGATGTCGGTCTTTTCCATCACCGCGTAATCGATCGACACGTTGGGTGCGTTCACAAAATCCACCTGGCTGAGCCGGGTGAAATCCTGGTCATGGGCCGCGTTGGAGAGGGACAGTTCCGCGGCCACCATGATCTCCGGGCTCAGGCGCTCCAGCTCGGCCTTCATCACCGAGGCGCGGAACATGAACATGCCGCTGTTCCAGAAGTAGTTGCCTTGTTCCAGGTAGCCTTGCGCGGTCGCCAGGTCGGGCTTTTCCACGAAGGCATCGACATGCGCGGCGCCGTCCACCGCAGCCGCTTGAGTACGGATATAGCCGTAGCCGGTCTCCGGCTTGGTGGGCACAACCCCGAAGGTGACGATCTTGCCTTTGTTGACTTCCACCTTGGCCAGCGTCAAGGCCGCATTAAACGCTTGGGTATCGCCGATCACATGGTCCGCCGCCAGCACCAGCAGGATCGGATCGTCCCCATCCGCCAGCGCCGACAGGGTTGCCGCCGCAATCGCCGGGGCGGTGTTGCGGGCGGTCGGCTCAAGGAGGATTTTCTGCGGGATCACGTCCAGTGATCGACTTTGCTCGGCCACGATGAAACGGTGTTCTTCGTTGCACACAATGATCGGCGGGCTGACGGTCTCGCCCTCTATCGACAGGTTCTTGATGCGATCCAAGGTGGCTTGAAACAAACTCAAGTCACCGTGCAGCGCAATAAACTGCTTTGGTTTAAGCGCTCTTGAAAGCGGCCACAGGCGCGTGCCTGAACCGCCAGACAATATAACTGGGATCATAACGATTACTCGATGATTAAAGGCAATAAGAGCGGATTGACAAACAGCCGAAACTTAAGAAGTGAATGACTTCACATAACTGATCAAGCGGTCCCTTTCGGTAAAGTCCAGTGAACTTTCGGCACTGCTGTAGTTAAGCGCCGAATCAATCGCCGAAAAGAACGCATCTTTATCATGGGCGATAAACACAGAGGGAAGGTCTGAAAAGTTTTCGGCGGTGTCGTACTGGTGATTATTGATGTGTTCACCGCGCCGACTGTCGCGCGGGACAATAACAATCGGTTTGCCCAGTTCAAGGGAGCGAATGATATTGCCCATGCCCGCATGGGAAACAATCACCTTTGACGCATTGAAGTTTTTGGAAAACAGCGGCTCGGCGATGGTCTTGTAAGCCGTAATGCGCCCCAGATCATTTTCGTTATTGCCCACCTGGGCAACAATCGGGACCTGCGGGTTTGCATGACTCCACTCATGCAAGTAGCCGAGCATTCTTTCAAAGGGTGCTTGAGTGCCAACGCTGCAAAATATCATTTATACAATCCTCCCTTTATATTGGGCCCGGCTGTTTTGCGACAGCGTGGGCCACTGGGTCAGCAACTCATCGACAAAATACACAGCGATCCTGCCGGACAACGAGAGCTTCTTGGGATTGGCAATGCTGTCGATCCACAGGGTCTTTTTGCCCATCAGTTTTCCCGCGACCAGCCCCAGCAACCCCGGTGCCGCCCCGGTGGAGATCACGTACCTGGCCTTGCTGCGGTAAACGATCGCAAAGATCTGGCAAAAGCCCTTGATGATCTTCAACGGTTCACTGCGATTAAAGTCCGGGACTTGCGCGAAGGCATGGGTTGGATACTGCGAGCCAATGCTGATATCCACGGTGGCGATGGTAACTTTTTGACCGTCGAAGGCAGGCAGCAACTTGCTCATTTGTACCCAGTGCCCACCTCCAGAACAAATCAATAAAACATCACTTGATTGACTCATGACGGTTCCCTTCCTGTCAGGTGTAATAGACATCATTAAATAGTGGCGGCAGTTCTTAACAGTTGGGCCTGGCCTTTCCAGCGGGTTATTCGCTTGGCTTTGAGCAAGGCCGATTTCTCTTTATAGGTTTCTTGATTGGCGATGAGCTGCGCGACGCCGGCCTTGATGGACAGCGGGTCCAGGGTGTCGACAAACACCGCCGCCTCGGAAAACAACGAGCGCAGTACCGTGGTATTCGAAAGCGCCATCGGCCTGCCGGCGCTGACCGCTTCGTTGGCCACGCTCAGTTGGACGTTGTCGCGGGTGGTCAGGCCGAGCACCACATTCGCGTGGCACAGCAGCTGTTCAAAGGTCGCCTTGCTGAGGAAGCCGGTCAGCTTGATGTTCTCGGGGAGTGACGCCACGAGCTCCTCGGAGAGCTTGCCCTGATGCTTGCCGGTGATCAGGAAGTCGACACCGGGCATTTCGCGGGCGGCGTTGATCACGATCTCGATCGGTTCATCGATATCAAACGAGCACGGAAACAGTACATAGGGTGTCTCGCGCTCACTGGCGGGCGCCGCGTGAAAGTCACACGGCAAGTCTTCCAGGATAAAGATATTGGTGTCCTTGACGCCCAGGCCGGCCAACTCTTCTTTGACTTTAAAATTATGAACGACGACGGCATCGATTCTATTCAACAGCGCTACCGTGCCCGGAAAGCCTATCCATTGTTTGCGCAACAGGCTGTTGTGGGCATCGGCGATAATCTTCAGCCGGCGGTTGAATATAAACTTGTAGGCCAGTGCTATATGCAATACCGGGCTCGGCGGCAACTGCACCCACAGCACGTCAGGCGAACCGGCCAGCAGCGTCTTCAGGGTTTTAAACGACTTGATCAAGTAATCCAGCGGCCGCGCGGATTTCTTCTTGAACTGGTTGGGCAGATGCAGAATGTCATACGCCCAGTATTGCTTCATGGTATCGGCGCGTCGTTGATAGCCAATCCATGCAATCATTAATGATTTCACGTCAGAGTCCTGCATAAATAAAGGTGGGACCAGTGAGATTGCTTACACTGCAAACCAGATCGGAAAGTCGGCGTTGTATCGAATGGTGTTGTTTCTGAAGCGGATATGTTTGGCCGGGTTGCCACCCACGATCGAATACGCTGCAACGTTGCGCGTGACCACACTGCCCGGATAAACAACCGCGCCTGTTCCGATGGTGACGCCTGGCATCACCATCACATTGGGAAAGATCCAGGCATTGTCTTCAATCAACACCGGCTTCCCCACCAGGCAACTCATGGGGTCATCGATATCGTGGCCCAGCGTATAAATCCGGGTGTTATGGGAAATATTGACGTTGTCGCCGATGCGGATGCCCGCCCGGTTATCCAGGTAGCAGTCGTAATTGACCGTGCAGTTTTTCCCGACCGAGAAGTTGCCGAAGGAGAAAAACACCACGTTGCGGTGGATCGTGGTCCGGGCGCCCACCCGGCATCCGGTTGCCCGGAGCAACGCGCGTCGCAGATTGAAAAACAACGCCAGGCTGAGCAGCGTATTGAACAGCGCAACAGCGGCCTTCTTGATGTTCAGCTTCAGGTTCTTCATCTACTCGCCCTGCCCTGAAGTATCCGTTACGCGCTGTGAACTCATCACAAAATTCCTGAAGCGGATATTGGTACTCACCGGCGTGGCGAAAGACGGGTTATTGCCACCGAAGAACGTCGAAAACAGCAAGCCGTCGATGGTGATCTCCGGCGTGTCTCTAAACGTCAGCCCGGTTTCCGAGTGCACCAGCTGGTTGTCGTACCAAATGGAAATCACACCGTCGGCCTGCCCCGGCGTATTCAACTTCACCAGTTGCTCCAACCTGTGCCATTGCCCCACCGTAAAGATCCAGGAACCCAACCCGACTGCCGTGCCCCAGGTTTTACTGGTGGGCAAATACGCGTAAATGGCGCCTGCGCCCTTTTCTTTCCAGATGTAGCGCGTGGAAAAGCCGTCATGGCCGTTCGGTATCTTGCCGCCCGTATTGCCGGTGCCACCGTAGAGGCCCGGGAGCTTGCCGCCTTTTACAAAGTCGAAATTCCTGTCGAACTTCAACTCATAGGTCAGTACCAGGCATTCCCTGCCTGGTTGCGGCAATGGGGATTTGAATTCAATGCCGCCGTAGGGCAACCCGAGGCGCACCATCGAACCCGGGTCATAGGAGCCGGCCGGAAAATGCACGGCAATGTCCTTGATCTTTTGGCTGTAGGCCTTGTTCGTCAGATTGGCCCTGCCCTTTATGCTGCTTTGCGCCTGGGGCCCGTCGGCCATCTGCGAAACGTCCGGCAGTGACGGGTAGATGTTCTTGATGCCTGGCTCGCAACGGTCGTTCAACTCAGATGCGCCGCTGGCAGCCACCTGCAGGGCGAACGCCACAATGAGTAGCGTCGAGGCTGTCTTTTTCACGTCGGTTGCCCCTCCACTTTATTTTTCATCGACCCATTTCAAAAAGTCGTCGACCGCTTTTTGCGCAAGGGAAGAACGCTGGGCGATCTCCTGCTTGAGGTGCTCGGCCATTTGCGCCTTGGATTGCCGAAATTCGCTGATGGTGGCCTTGATCACCTCAGGGTCTGGGGTGCTGACCAGCCGGGTGCCCTGCGGCAGCATTTCATGGACTTTTTTCAGCTTGTTTTCGATTTCAACCGCGATGGTGGGAAAGCCCAGGGAAGCCGGCAGCAGTACACCGTGTGCACGGGCGCTGATGATCACGTCGGACTCGACGATCAGTTTCGCCATGAAGGTTTCGGGCGTATCGCCCGCCGCGTCCCAGCACAACCATTCGAACGTGTGGTACTTGTCGATCAGGTGCTGGTCACGTTCCTTGTACAGCGAGACCAGGCGTACCTGCTCGCCACGCTTGGCGAGCTCATCCGCGGCCTGGACCATCGCCTTGATGAACTGTTGCCCGTTCGCGTCATGGGGCCAGTCGCGCAGGATGAAGGACAGGTACTTGCCCTTCTTGAGGCTGCCGACCTCCAGGTCTTTGCTGGAGATCCACAGGTCGGAAAGCAGGCTGGGGTCGGTGTACACCTCGACGTCGGACTTTCCGAAAGCCTTGCAATGCTGCTGGCTGGTACCGTCCCGCACGGAAATGTAGTCACAGCGATTGATCACGCTGACGGCGCGGGTCAGCAGCTTGCCGCCGCCATCGAAGGGGCCCAGGCCAATACAGAACGCTGCCAGGCGCCGGTGGAAATAGATCCTGTCGACACCACCGAGCAACCCGACATACAAACGCAGAAGCGTGGACTTCAGGTCGGTCTGCGCCTTGATGCTCTTGCACAGCTTCGCCACGATGCCTTTGTTGGCAGCCGCCTCTTTGGCCGGTGGGATGAACGAGAAGAACTGGCCCCCACCGCCCAACACCACCAGGTCAGCCTTGACCGGCTCCTTGATGTGCAGCCACTTGATACGCGGGTTGAAGTTCCTGGCGATCTGCGGATGATCGACACCCACCGCTATATCCGATTCCTTAAAGCGTTTTTTCAGAATATTGATCACGCATAGCATTAATACGTCATCACCCAAATTACCAGGACCGTATGCCCCCCGGATATATACTTTGCTGACATTCATGCTGGGCTTCCATTTTCCACGGGGTCATTAAACACGGCATTCAAGGCAAACGTTGTTGCGAGAATGTAGATAAATATCAGCGCCATGATCATCAATCGATACAGCACACTTTCGACATAGGCGCTTGATATGAAACTGATGAGAGGCAATGTCCACAAGATCAGGATCCTGGGAGATACGAGCAACTCCAGAGGTAATATCTTCTTGTAGACGAAATACGGCAGTCCCAGCAGGAAGTGAATAAACTGCGAGCCGATAAATGCCTTGGCAATCCCGATTGCACCTTCTTCCCGAAGCCACAGTGCTCCGGCAATGAATAACACTCCCCATAGAATGTTACTCATCACACTGAACCAGGCCAGGTTCATCACGATCATCTTTCTTGAAATACCGGACTTGAATGCACTGAGCAGCGAACCCAGGATTACCAGGACTAATGTCACTTCAAAATCCCGCCCCAGGAAACTGCTGCCATACAGTTTGGCCAGCAACTCGGGGAACATGATCACCGGCTGTATGATCACCAACACCACCAGCCAGCCCGACAGAAAGTTCAAGGCGTCCAACTTGCGGCTTTTACCGCCCAGCGCGGCGGCCAGCATCGGCACCAGCACAGAGCCCAACACCACGGAAACATGGGAAAAGATCGCGTTCCATTGCATCGCGGCGGCGTACATGCCCAATGCGGCAAGGCCGTTAGTTGTTTCCGCCAGCAACTTGTTGGCGAACCAGTTCATCGGGGCGACCATCAACCCCGTCAGCAATACCGGCAGGCCAACCGACAGCACTGCGTGCTTTTCAGTCATTGCACCTTTGAAACTCAGCGTGGTATTTCGGGCCTTCAAAGTCTTCCAGCAGGCCAGTGCGCTGAAGAACACGATCAGCAATTGAGAACCGGCCAAGCCCAGCAGCGCACCATTGAGTCGCAACTGCAGGGTCAGGAAGTACGTCGCCGGGATCGCGACAATCGCAATGATTCCGTTGATGGTCGCGATTGTCCGGTATTGGCCCCAACCGGTCAGGCAGCCCTGGGTCCATCCCGACAGGATAATCAACGTGATGGTGCTCAATACGATCAGCGATGCAGCGCTGAGGCTGTCTGCCCCCAGGATAACGCTGGAGAAAAAGTGCGGGAAAAACAGCGCTGTCCCGATGATCATCCCGCTGAACACAACCGAGAACAGCAGCGTCAGCGCGATGCCCCTGCCGGTCTTCTCGGGACAGGTCTCCTTGAACTGCCCGATATGCTTGGCCGTCGCCGTGGTGGTGGCTTGGGCGGCGACGTTGGCAAGCATCACAATCGCGCTCTGGATCAAGCCATACTCGCCAAACGATTGCGCACCCAATACCCGGGCAACCAGGATGCCGGTGATGACCACCGACACTTTGGTGGCCACGGCAGAAACGAAACTCCATGCCGTACTGGACACGAACTTTTTCAACAGTGTGCTGTTCATCCGGCATTCACCTGCAAGGGTGTGGTTATCAGCGGCTGGCCAGGCTTGAGGATCTTTTTGCGTTGCCTGGCGGTGTGTTCGGAACAGACCCGCAGCACAATCGCGCCATACGCGATACCGATGGCGTACGGCTGATAAGGCGTGGCCGAGACAACGAACATCACCCCCAGAAAGATGGCGATCGAAACCGCCACCCGGCTGTTCATGTGCTGGGTAATCGAGGTAATGAACACGTACAGCAAGTACACGCCGATCAGCCCGTACTTAACGAAGTAGGTTAGGTAGGCACTGTCGATATTCGAGTTCTTGTCATCGAGGCCACGGTACTCGAACCAGGGAATCTCGAACGGCGTGCCCGCGCCCAGTCCCACAAAGTAATGCAGCGGGTTCATGCCGCGGATCAACTCCAGCGCCGGGCTGAAGCGCGTGGCCAATTGGGCGGCCATGCCTTCGGACGACAAACCATCATTGATTCGATCAGCCCCGATCATATTGCTGATGCCAATGAACGCCATCAGCACCACCGCCCCGGCCAGGGCAACGCCTATCATGCGGGCCGGCCGGGTGTATTGATGGATGATGATCGCCGCAAACACCGAGACAAAGATGAAGCGAGAGTTGGCAATGAACAAACAGATGAATGAAGTGGCCAGGCAAATGCTTGCGAGCTTTTTCCTGTGTTCGAACAGCCGTGGGTCTATGAAGTAATAAATCAGATAGGCCACGGCGGCGTACGTACCGCCGTCCAGGTAGCGGTAGGCGTTTTCTTCATAGTAGACGTCTTGAAACTTGTACAAGCCCAAGCGTAACCAGGCAATGTCCAGCACATTGAAGGCGGTCATCGCGATCAATAGCAGGAGCACTGTCTGCAACTTCAGCGTTTTTGCGGCAAGGGTCGCGATGTTCGAGAGCACGATAAATGACAGGATCATTATAAAAGGCCGAACATCCTTCAACAGGTACTTGTTCGAGGACTCCAGCAGGCCGCAGGCGAGTAACACCACATATAGCCCGCACCCAAAAAGCAGGCCGCCCGGCACCGTCAATTGTTTCTTCTGTGTAGCCACCTGCCGGATCAGCAGTGCGCCCAGCCCGCCCACGATATAAAAGTCAAAGAAGTAGATACCCTTGAGCGAGATTATTTCGCTGTAGGAGTTACCCGTGGGAATAACAGCCAGCATTATCCCGAACACTACGATTGAGTATTTTGGATTTTTCGCCGCGAGCAAACCCGCTGACAGCGCGATAAGGGATAACAGGTAAAACATGGCTGGGTATTCTTTATGCTGATTTGAATTTGGCACGCTACCGCCCCAGGATTTTTCGTTCATTTCCTGAAAACGTGACCTCTATCCTGCAATTACAGTGGTGAATCAGCTCCGATCAGCCTGGTATTCGTACTGGTAATACCCGTAGTTGCCGTAGCCATATTTGGCCGACGCTTTCTTTTCAACGCCGTTGAAGATCGCGCCCCTGAGCACGATGCCGTTCTGGGCAAATCGGCGCATGGTGTGCTCGATCTCTTTTGCCGGGTTCAAGCCATAGCGGGTGACGATCAGGTTGGTCCCCGATTGCCGTCCCACGATGGCTGCGTCGGTCACGGCCAAGAGCGGTGGCGTATCCAGAATCACCAGGTCATACCGTTCGCTGACCTGCGCCAACAGCTCGGTCAGGTTGCGGTGCATCAGCAGCTCGGAAGGATTCGGCGGTATTTGCCCGCGGCTGATGATGTCGAGGTTTTCAACGCCGGTTTTGTGGATGGCGGATTCAAGGGTGCATTGATTGGAGAGGATGTCGGAAAGCCCATCCTTGGCCGGCACACCCAGCACTTTGTGCAGGTAGCCCCGTCGCATATCCACGTCAATCAACAACACGCGCTGCCCGGTTTGCGCGATGACGGCCGCCAGGTTCACCGAGACAAAGGTTTTACCCACCTCGGGGCTGGGGCCGGAAATCATGATCCGGTTATTCGGCGCCTCGAGCATCGCGAAGTGCAAACTGGTGCGCAAGCTGCGCAAGGCCTCCACTGCCAGGTCCGTGGGGTGACTGATGGCCAGCAATGAAGAACCGGCATCGGCACGCCCACGCCCGCGGCTGATTTTGTCTTCTTCGACCTTTTGCAGCGTGCTGTACGGAATCGACGCGTACACCGGCAAGCCCAGTTGCTCGATGGCCTCGGGGCTTTCCAGGCCACGGTTCAGCGCCTTGCGCAGCAGCACCAGCGTCACCGCCAGGAAGCCGCCCAGCAGCGTCGCGATCAGCACGATGAGGATCTTTTTCGGCTTGATCGGCTTGAAGAAATTGACGTCTGCGGTGTCGATCAGGCGCACGTTGCCCACGGTGCCCGCGCGCATCACATCGAGTTCCTGGGACTTGTTGAGCAACTGGGTGTAAATGGCCGTGCCGACCTCGACATCCCGGGTGAGGCTCAGCAGTTCCTGCTGGGTGGAAGGCAGGCTCTCGACCCGGCTCGCCAGGCTCTGCTGCTTGCTGGTCAGCTCGCCGATCTGGGTCAGCAATGCGCGATACGCGGGATGCTGGCGGGTGAACTTGCGGTCCATCTCGGCCTGTTGCAGCTTCAGCTCGGAGATGCTGGTATCGAGGCCCACGATCTGGTCGAGAATCGCCTTGGTTTCCAGGGTGATGTCCACCGACTTGCTGCGGGTCTGGTATTCATTCAAGGCCTTCCCGGCTTTTTCCAGGTCCTTCTTGACCTCCGGCAGTTGCTCCTTGAGAAACGCCAGGCTTTGCGCCGCCTCAGCCGAGGTGCGCTCCACGTTCTGCCGCACGTAGATCGCCGCGATCTGATTGAGGATTTTGATCGCCTGGTCCGGCTCGGTGCTTTCCAGCGCCAGGCCGATCATGCCCGACTCCTTCCCTCGCTCGACCACATCCAGGTTCTCCTGATAGTCGAGGATGCTGGTCAGTCGCGCATTGCGGATCACCCGGAAACGCGTGCCGGGCTTGGCGCGCAGTTCTTCAATCTGGAATGCCACGCCATTTTGCTCGAACGGCTGCCCGGCCTCGCCGGCCGCCAGCACCTGGTCATCTTCATCCACCAGGGTGTAGTGCGCGTTTTCACCCACGGTCAGGGTCAGCTTCTTGCCCAATTGCCCGTCGGGCAGGTCCAGCTTGAAGATCTTCAGCGACTCGCCGCCCCAGGCGAAGCTGTCCAGGCCCAGCAGCGGCTCGGCGATTGCACCGGGGTTGGCCTTCTGGAAGCGGCGCGCCAGGAACTCACCCACTACCGGGAGGTACATCGGCTGTACGACGATATCGAGTTTCAGGTTGTCGACGGTTTTGCCAATCACGTAGCGGGACTGGATCAGCTCGATCTCGGTGGCCGACGGCGACTCCTTGCCCAGCATCCCGCCGATGTCCGAGAAGCCCAGCAAGTCGTTCTTTTTCGCTTCGACCTGCAGCAGGGCATTCGCCTGGTAGACCGGGGTTGCCAGCACCGCATAGGCGGCGCCAGTGACCATAAAGGCACCGGTCACCGCAGCGATCAGCCATTTATGGTCGATCAGTGTTCCAAACAGACCGAGGAGATCAATCTCCCCGTTATCGTCTTCCTGTACGGTGACTGCTGGCGTTTGCTGCATAAGTCGGATTCTTAGCCTTTATTTCGATTCAAAAAGTAGTGGCGATCAGCGTGCAAGACGCTGCGCCCATGCGTTTACAGCCTCTTCGATCAACGCATAAGCGTGCACAAACGCGGCCTTGCCTTGACGGTACGGGTCGCTGATCTCTCGCTCGTTTTGCCATTTGCCCAGCAGCAAGACCTTGCCTCGTGCCTCGGGCGCCATGCTGAGCACGGCATTGATGTGCTGTCGTTCCATGACCAGGATCAGGTCGGCTTCACTGATCGCCTGTGGCGCCAACTGGGTGGCCTGGTGCTTGTCGGCCGGATGACCGTGGGCTTCGAGTACCGCACGGGCGGTGGTTTCAATCGGCTTGCCGACCAACGCGGCAATACCTGCAGAACTGATCTTGATATCGGAGCACGGGAGTGCGCCACGCAAAAGACTTTCCGCGGTGGGACTACGGCAAATATTGCCAATACAGACAATCAACACTCTTTTAAACAAGGCACTATCCCCGGGCCATCCATTACCCCATGAAGCAACCTCTTCAACTTCATTACTTCACGGCAGTATTTATTAACACGTAACCCTTACTTCCCCCAAAATTATCTCCGGACGAAAAATAACAACCACCGCCTTCAACCCGACAATTTATAACATTCATTACTTCGTCACTCCCACCGGCTTTAAATTACAGCCTTGTCACGTATCGTCTTATATAGGAAGAGGAACTCCCATGAGCGCAAATGCCAACAAAGCCTGGTACCTGGTCCAGTGCAAATCCCGGCAGGACGAGCGCGCCGAGGAGCACCTCCAGCGCCAGGGCTATACCTGCTTCCGGTCTACCTATAAACGCGAACGGCTGTTGAAGGGCCAGCGCAGGACCACCCGTGAATCGTTGTTTCCCGGTTATCTGTTTATTCAAATGAGCCAGCAGGACAGCTGGAGCTCACTGCGCTCGACCCGCGGTGTGTCGCGGGTGGTGGCATTCGGCGCGCACCCGTTGCCCATCAGCGACACGCTGGTGGACGAACTCCAGGAGCGCGACCACCAGGCCGTGGTGAGCGCCCTGTTGCAGCCCGGCGAAAGCGTGCGCATCAATGAAGGGCCGTTTGCCGAACTTGAAGCGGTCTTCCTGGCCATGGACGGTGAGGAACGTGTGGTGTTGCTGATGAACTTCCTGCAACGGGAACAACGCATCAACTTGCCATTGGCAGAAATCAGCCGAGTGCAAAGAAGTGACTGATAGCGGCGCTGAACAGACAAGAAATAACATTCAACTTAATAACAGACTAAAAATAACATCCGCTTACTTTTTCACCTCTTGAGAATAAAGTAATACGTGAATTAACAGCGAGGGACGGCCATGAAAAGTTCAAAGCTATTGGTAGAGCGTATCGGCCTGTTTCCTTCTTCGGGAAACATTCACGTCAAGGTTAATAGTTCAACCACCGTTGTAGAACGCATGCAGGTGTTATACGCCGGCCATTCCCTGGACAGTGACGAATCCTGTACCGGGCTTTCAATGGTGTTCGCCGACTGGCGCTTCAAGTTGCAGGTGAGCAATCCCCTGTCCATCTGCCTGTGCGTGGAGAGCCGCGGCGACAGCCACCTGATGCAAATGAAGACGGCCGAACTATTGGCGAATATTTCCTGCACCGAGGAGCGGCCATGAGCATTTATGAGGATCTGAAACGGGCCTACGCCTTGAAAAGGCTGACGAACACGTTTGAAGGTTTCGTGGGCCTGGCACCGCACGAACAACTGCCGGCGGAGCAATATGCGCGCAACACCCGGATCATGTCCCACTGGCTGGATCAGTTGCGCGGCATCTCACCGCAGGACATAACCGACACGCTGTTCAAGCAGATGAAGCGTTCGCAGCGCCGTGGCGATGCCCGGCGCTTCAATTGCCAGACGGTGCTGCTGGAGCTGCTGGTGGAAAGTAACCTGGCCCTGGACCTGGCCACTTACTCGGCGTTCAACTGCATGGAAGAGGTCCGCCAGGAAGGCTCCTGATGGGCCTGGTCGGCACCTGATACGGCCACTGCCACATGGTTGAGCAGCTTCTCGGCGTTGTACTTGGGTGCCATCGCACTTAACAACAGGATCACCATTCCCCCCCCGATCAACGATGGGGAAACCCGCACTTCCACCACCTCAAGGCGCCATAGAAACGCCAGTGCCGCCATGCCGCCCAAAAAGCCACCGGCCAGTGCTTCGTTGAGTGGGTGAATATAGGGTGCCACGCAATAGGCACTGAACCAGCCGGCGATCAACATCCCGGCGATAGCTGCGGGCCAGCGCCACTCGGGGTTGACCCGGCGCGCCACCAGGCTCATCGCCACGGGCACCATCAACGACGTATTCATGGCGTGACCGCTGAGCACCGCAATATCCAGCTGCTGGAGCGCCACGCCCCAGCCCTTGAACAGCAACTTGCTGAACGCCACGATGGAATAGGTGCAGGCGATGGTCATCAGCCACCACTTGACCGCCTGGGGCCGGGAATACCAGAGCCAGACGGCGATCACCACTGCGGCCGGAATCATGACGGTGATACCGCCATATTGCGCCAGTTCTTCCCGTATCAAGTGCTGTTCCCTACCCGCAAGTTTTTCCCGGACCCATGAGACCTCAGGTCCGGGCAAAACACAACGACTTCAGGGCGCGGCAGCCAGCGGTTGCGGCGAAAACACCTCGGTATCCGTCAGTTTCCGTACCTCTACCCGATGCGGGAAAATCTTCTTTTCCACAAACAAATCATCCACCTGCTGCAACGCCTGCACATCCCGCTCCTCTACCGGCAGCAGCGACTCATCACCCCATGTGCGCAGCAACTGTGAAACCTTGAGCGGGATATCGTTGACCGTGGCAAACACCCGTGCGTATTCCTCGGGGTTCTGCTGCGCCCATTCAAAGGCCTTGGCGAACCGCTGCAAAACGTCACGCAACGCCTGGCGCTTGAGCGGGTCGCTGAGCACTTCATCGGACGCGGTAATAAACGTCAGGCCGGTATTGATGCCCTCCCCGCTGATCAGCACCCGCGCGCCCTGCTGTTCGGCGAACGCCTGGTACACCCCGAAGGTCGCCCAGGCTTCGATCTTGCCGGCGTTGAACGCAGGTAATGCATCGGTGGGCAGCACGAAGCCGACGTTGACGTCCTTTTCATCCACGCCGGCATTCGCCAGGGCGCGGATCAGCAGGTACTGGGAAATGCTCCCACGGGCCGACGACACCACCACATTGCGTCCTTTCAGATCGGCCACGCTGTGGATCGGTGAATCGGGCGGCACCAGGATCGCAATGCTGCGCGCCTGACTGCGGCGCACCGCAACGATACGCAGCGGCGTGCCTCCGGTGGCAGCCGCCAGCACCGGCGTATCCCCGGCCGGGCCGAGGTCCACGGCGCCGGCGCGCAAGGCCTCGAACAGCGGCGCGGCGCCCTGGAAGTTGGCCCACTGGACCTTGTAGTCGATGCCATCCAGGGCGTGGGCGGCCTCCACCACCGTACGCAAGCCCTTGGCCTGGTCACCGAGGATCAGGGTCACACCCGACAAATCCGATGCAGACTTCGGCGCTTCAGCGGCTTTGTCGCAACCGCCCATCAGCAGTGCAGCCGCCAACAGGCAAAGGGTTCTGAATTCAACCATGGGCAAACCGCCTGACGCTGGCGTTCGCAGGCTGGGCGGCCGGGGCGTCCACTTCAACCCCCAACAGGCTCAGCAAGCGCGCGCGAATCGCCTGGAAACCGTCCTGGCCGGTATCCCGTGCACGGGGCAGGTCGATGCGCAGTTGCTCGGCAATCTTGCCCTCCGCCAGCACGATCACGCGGTCGGCCAGCAGGATCGCTTCGTCGACGTCGTGGGTCACCAGCAACACGGCCGGCGTGTGTTTGCGCCAGAGCTCGATGATCAGGCGATGCATCTTAATACGGGTCAGCGCATCCAGCGCGGCGAAGGGTTCGTCGAGCAACAGCAGCTTGGGCTCGCGCACCAGGCCGCGAGCCAATGCCACGCGCTGGGCCTCGCCGCCGGAGAGGGTCGCCGGGTACGCCTCCAGCCGATGGGCCAGCCCGACTTCCGTCAACGCCTGCACCGCACGGGCCTTGGCGTCGGGAACCCGCAGGCCGAGAATCACGTTTTTCCAGGCGCGCTTCCACGGCATCAGGCGTGGCTCCTGGAATACCGCCGCCCGAGCCTTGGGCACGCGCAACTGGCCGCTGTCGATGCTGTCCAGGCCCGCGAGGCTGCGCAGCAAGGTGGTCTTGCCGGAACCGCTGGCGCCCAGCAACGCAACGAACTCCCCCGGGGCGATATCCAGGTCCAGGCCGTCGATGACCCGCTGCTGGCCGAACTGGCGCACCACATTGCGCAACTGCACCGGTGCTGTTGAAGCTTCGAGAATCGACATGTCAGTTCCTCACAAACGATGGGCGCCAGGCCAGGGCAAAACGTTCCAGGGCGCGGATCAAGCCGTCGATCAGCAGGCCCAGCACGCTATAGATCAACAGGCAGATCACGATCACGTCGGTGCGCATGAAGTCCCGCGCATCACTGGCCAGGTAGCCGATACCGGCGGTGGTGTTGATTTGCTCGACAAACACCAGGGCCAGCCAGGAGATGCCCAGGGAATAGCGCAGGCCGACAAAAAACGAAGGCAACGAGCCCGGCAGGATCACGTGCCAGATCAGCTCGCGACGGTTGAGGCCGAGGGTGTTGGCGGCCTCGATCAGTTTGGGGTCGATGTTGCGGATGCCGGCGAACAGGTTGAGGTACACCGGAAAGGTGGTGCCGGTAACGATAAGTGCGATCTTGGTGAACTCGCCGATGCCAAACCAGAGGATGAACAACGGCACCAGTGCCAGGGAAGGAATGGTGCGCAGCATCTGCATCGGTGAGTCGAGGATTACCTCGCCGCGCTTCGACAGGCCGGTGATCAACGCGGCCACCACCCCGATACTCACGCCGATGCTCAAGCCCAGCAGCGCCCGTTGCAGGGACACCAGCAGGTGCTTGCCCAGCTCTCCGGAGACGATCATTGCCCACAGGGTGCCGCCAATCTGAGACGGCGCGGCGATGATCCGTGCCGGGATCAAGCCCAGCTCGGAGGCCAGTTCCCACAGCAACAGCAACACAATCGGGCTGACCAGCCGCAGCAACACATCGGGGGTGCGCCAGTTGCGCAGCCAGCGCGGAATCAAGCGGGATGCAACGCCGGCTTGACCCTCGGCCTTGTCGACGGAAAACGAACTGGCGTTAAGGGACTTTTCAGTCATCGGGCTTCCTTCCTCATCAAGAACACGGCCAGGAGCGCCGCTGCGGTTTCATGCTATTCGCATAAAAAACCTCAGTGAAATTCTATTTGGGAATAACCTAATGCGATTAAAATGCGCATTACTGATAACAATCTAAAACTATGATTCTGTATTTTTATAATTAGGATAGAACCAATCGGCATTTTACAGGCTCGGGTACGGCCTCTATTTTCGATAGCAGCTTTATTCCTGCCCTCAACAAGGACTGACCATGAGCATCGAATTTATCGGCTATATCGGCGGCCACCACGCCTCCGAGATCCACCCTCGCAGCGGCCCGACCTTGCAGCCCGATTACGTGGAGACCGTGGCCCGCGCCCACGAGGAGGCCGGCTTCGACCGCGCGCTGGTGGCCTTCCATTCCAACAGCCCGGACAGTACGTTGATCGCTGCCCATGCGGCCAGCGTGACGAAAAAGCTGCAGTTCCTGATTGCCCACCGGCCCGGCTTCGTCCAACCCACCCTCGCTGCGCGGCAGTTCGCCACGCTGGATGTGTTCAACGGCGGGCGCACCGCGGTGCACATCATCACCGGCGGCGACGACCGTGAACTGCGGGCCGATGGCAGTCATATCGACAAGGATGAGCGTTATGCGCGCACCGACGAGTACTTGAGCGTGGTGCGGCAGGAATGGACCAGTGAAAAGCCCTTCGACCATCACGGCACTTACTACCGGTACGAGGGTGCGTTTTCGACGGTGAAGTCGCCGCAGCAGCCGCATATACCGTTGTATTTTGGCGGGTCTTCAGCGGCGGCCATTGCGGTGGCGGGCAAGCATGCGGATGTGTATGCGCTGTGGGGTGAGACCTACGAGCAGGTGAAGGAAGTGGTCACCCAGGTGCGGGCTGAGGCGGCCAGGCATGGGCGTACGGTTCGCTTCAGTTTGTCGTTGCGGCCGATTCTGGCAGAGACTGAAGCGCTGGCTTGGGAGCGTGCGGACAGCATCCTGGAGCAGGCGACGGCGTTGGCTGAGAAGAATGGGTTTGTGAGGCGTGAACCGCCGAATGAGGGGTCGCGGCGGCTGTTGGCGGCGGCGGCCCAGGGGTCGCGGTTGGATAAGCGGTTGTGGACCGGGATTGCGGGGTTGCTGGGGGCCCAGGGTAACTCTACATCGCTGGTGGGTACGGCTGATCAGGTGGCCGAGGCGTTGCTGGATTACTACGACCTGGGTATCACGACGTTTTTGATTCGTGGGTTTGATCCGCTGAATGATGCTATTGATTACGGGAAGAGGCTGATTCCGCTGACTCGGCAGTTGGTGGCTGAGCGGGAGCGCCAGGCGGCTGGAAAAGTGGCCTGAGGGAGGGGGACCGAGTACATATCCGTTTCTTCGGTAACGGCCACTTA
>NZ_JACARZ010000055.1:0-19129 GCF_013386315.1 Pseudomonas sp. P7779
CTCAGGGGGAGTTGGCGCCATCGTCGGGGATGGGGATCATTTTTAGGTTGTCGTACAACTTGGTGGTGGGATTTGTAGCGTGTTTGGTGGGATGGGGCAAGGGGTTGTTTTAGTTATGTTGGCTAAGAGTGCCTGCTGAAGGAGCTTCCACCGAAATTCGTAGGGGGAGCCGGGCCTGGGACGGCTAGCTCTAATTCAGCAGGTCGTTAGAAAGAGATCGTATGAGTCGTTTGGCGGGAGCGTCCCAGTGTGTTTTCGGCAACTAGGTCGAAAAGGGACGGATTTATGGATTTGGAGTAGATCGCTTTTGTCCCAACAATATTGAGATAAGTTGAATAATTCGTGATGGTCGAGAACGGCTATTCGCGAAAGACCGCTTTCGGCCAATAGCAGACCCTCAGAGCATGAAGGTGCGTGTTTGAGTCGATATTTTCGATAATGCTAGACACTCACAGAGCGATGAACTATCTAGAATCCTGCTATTAGCCGACTAAACCCAAATGGTATTCAGGGCATAAATCATGCGCTGCTATCTGTGAGGCAACGACTCCAATCGCCATGAGAGCACGCAGAAGATGCCGGCCATTGGCTACCACTACTGATATTCATGGGATAAGATTAAATAGTGGTGAGTGAAATGTTGCCAAAGCGAATACGTTCGAGAGCGCTCCTGGACATTCGCATAAGCAGTTAACTATTGATTGATAATGGATTAATTAGTAATGAAGTTGACCCTTTTGCGTCCTTACAAATCACTAAAGACATTTGAAAATGTAGAGCTACCAGACCTCACTATAATCACAGGTACTAATGGCGCGGGTAAGAGCCAGTTGCTGAAGGCCTTGGATGAAGGGGCGCTATCAATCGAGGGGGTCGCACATTCTCCGCATAACCGTTTGATTCGGTTGTTTGACGCAACAACATTGATTCCCTCAGATACAGGAGCGTTTGCTAGCATTCAGAGCAAACAAGAAAGAGACGGGACTTGGAACCACATACTTGGCTTGATCAACAATGCAAAGCCAGGAATTGAATCATACCTGGTTCAGTGGCCCGAACTCTCCAAGCTTGATTTAAAAAAATTGGCAACACTGACTATTTCAGAATTACTAAACTACGGAATCCCATCGGATCAAGTAGAAGTCACACATCAAAACATCAAAGATACTTTGAGCGCCCACAGCCAAAATGTCGTATCAAACTTTAACTCAAGCAATCCAGCAATCAATTCGAGACTGCTTGATAAAATCACAGCTAAATGCAAAGTTCCGCTTATTGCGTTCGACATGGATTTATTTTACGAGCATTACCCAATGGCCTGGCAGCCCGTGGAGTTATTTCAACAATCATTCGCTAGGCTATTCTCTGAATACCAAGGAGCTTTTCTGGCAAATGAATTCAACACCTTTCGTCGTGACATGCGTGGCGCTAATGTGTCGGCATTAAGTAACAAAGAGTTTTTTGAAAAAAATGGATCACCTCCTTGGGAATTTTTGAATAATATTCTAGAAACAGCTAACCTTTCATTTAGAATCAATAAACCTGACGAAGATAATGATCGCCCCTATGAGCCAATCCTCACAGACTTAGTCACAGGCGCGCAAGTAAAATTCAATGACCTTTCCTCAGGCGAAAGGATTCTAATGTCGTTTGCATTGTGCTTATATTATACAAGGGAGTCAGGCGATAGAGTAAACTACCCCCAAGTACTTTTATTTGACGAAATCGATGCTCCCTTGCACCCGTCAATGACCAAATCACTTCTCGACACCATTCAAAAGGTATTGATTAGCGAGCGCCAAATAAAAGTAATTATGACCACGCACTCTCCGTCAACTGTAGCGCTCTGTCCGGAGGATGCCATATTTATAATGACAAAGGAAGGAAGCAGTCGGCTTAGAAAAACCAATAAAGACAGCGCACTATCGCTGTTGATGTCGGGAGTGCCGAGTATAAGTATCAGCTACGAAAATAGACGTCAAATTTTTGTAGAGAGCCATCTGGACGTCCAATATTACGATCAGATTCTTAGAAAAATTAAATCCAGGTTACACCCGGAAATATCGCTGAGCTTTATTGCATCCAGTAATTCAAAAATCGGCGGATGCGATCACGTTAAGGATATTGTAAGGCAGCTATCTACCCATGGAAATCCGACAATCAGAGGTTTGATTGATTGGGATACGACCAATCTCCCAAATGATAAAGTGGTAGTTCTCGGCCACAACCGTCGTTACTCTATAGAGAATTACATTTTAGACCCCTTACTAATTGCAATGCTATTATTTCAAGATAAGAGCATTGAAAGAAGCGAGCTCGGAATGGAGGAACATGAAGGGGGCGCCGACATATTGAAAATGACTCAGTCACGACTACAGCACATTGCAGACTATATTGTTTATAGTATTTTGCCTGGAGCATCTGGCGATGACGTCAAAAAATTAAAATGCGAGTACCTTGATGGACAATTTGTATTCCTACCAGAATCTTTCATGTTAATGCAAGGGCATGAGCTTGAAGAATTACTGAAGTCAAAGTTTGATGGCTTGAAACGCTATCATCGGACTAACGACTTAAAAACAACAATTTTGAAGCGTGTCGTTGACGAATTCCCTTCACTTATACCTATTTGCCTGCTTGACGCCTTCAAAAACCTACAGGAGCCAATTCACACTTAAGGTCCACAGCCTCACATCCCTTTAAACGGCGGCAATCCTCTATTTGCCGCTTTGCCCCCCCCCCCATCACTTTTTATATGTACAGTTGAAATTGCGACCAAGTTAATCGCCACTATTTTCGTAGACACGCCAAGTGATTGCCTTAGGCCGTATGAGACTTCGGACGATTGTCCGCTTTTGGCCGAAACCAGCCCTTTAATTCCCATACCGGTCTACCATGGCCCCCCGGCAGTGGTTCCACGCGCTACCGACCTCAATCTAAAGGTATCGCCCATGACCTCGTTCACCCGCACCACCCTATCCCGCACCTCATGCGAGGCATCCCAATGAGCATCGACCAAATCAGCCTCCCAAAAGGTGTAGGCCCGCAAGCCATCAAACTCCTCGACGCCATCACCGGTGCTGACACCAAAGAAGACCTGAACCGCGCAGGCGGCAAGGCAGAAGGCTTCGTATTGGGTCTGGAAAGCGCTAAAGCCATCAAAAGCCAAATCGCCGAATCGCTGTACGTTGCATACGACGACGCGGCGAGTAATCGGTTGAGTGAGTTGAAGGGCTAGTCCCACAGGACCGCGTTGGGCTCTACGTCCGAGGTGTTTCGCGGTCCATCAGTTTGCCGATCAGCAATACGCTCGATTCGCTCAGCGGGTGAGTGGCAAATGCCGCGTCGTGGTCTTTATAGATCAACGACCTTTGTGGTTTTGCCATTCACTCCAGCAATTCTCCGCAATCAGATCGGGATAGCCGCGCTGCCTTTCCATATCAAGCGCAACGCTGAAGGGAAGGGTGATACAAACCGCCCGGTCCCGAATATCGCAGACCTCAGCTTCGGTAAGAGGTGAGCCCTTTATGTCTTCAGCGGCGGTGAGAACGGCTACAAGGGCTGGCACAAATACTAGGCATAGCGGATCAGCTTCCATGAATCACCTGTTGGGTTTCGACTTGGCCCATTACAACGAACCAGGCGGGGTTCAGCAATGGCTGAATGCACCGTGCACCTCTCGCCGCGTCGTCGTATGTGGCATACGACGACGCGGCGAGTAATCGGTTGGGAGAGTTGAAGGGCTAGTCCCGCAGGGCCGCGTTGGGTTCTACGCCCGTGGTGTTTCGCGGTCCATCAGTTTGCCGATCAGCAGCACACTCAATTCGCTCAGTTGGTGTATGGCCAATGCCACGTCGCGGTCTTTGCCGGTCAGTTCGTCGGACAGGTCGAGCAGCAGGGCGCTGACGGAGGAAACGGTTTCGTAGCTGTTGGCGATCAGGATTTCGCTGCTGACGCCGGAGGTGACGCTGAAGAGGGCGGTTGCCTCTGGGACTGTCTCGGCATCAGTGCCGGGATTGAGGTAGTGATCAATGGCGCGCTGGGCAGCCTGGTGGAGTTTTAGATCCGGCTTGTTTGGCGGATTCGGCGTTATTTTGAACATATATAGATATCCTGGATGAGGCGGCCACCTTGTCGCTACTAAACGATAGGGTGGCAGCTGTGCACAGGTTAGTAGACCGGTGGATATCTAGAGCCGGCGCGCCCGAAGGCGCCCTGCACACAGCCACCATCAAGCACAGACAACTTGTCTGAAGAAGGTGAAGCTCATGCACAGATATCCAAACTCAGGCTACTAAACCCGATCACTGAGTTTTCAGCGACCGAGCAACCTTAGAGATGACCACCCAGGTGCACAAGCCGGCGGATTCTGACGCAAGCGTAGGCAAAGGAGCAAGGTGCTACGGCCTACGCAAAGTCTCCTTTATCCCGCAAATGGAACCACCAGCCCGTCGGCCTTTACGGTCCATTCACCGTTCAAACCGTGCTCCAGCACTTCGGCTGTGGCCGCGAACAATTGCCAGTCGGACGTTTCCGAAATCTGTATTTCCATAAAGTTTCGCCGAAAGGTACTTGTCGTAGAATGTGACAGAACCTGCGCAGCTTTCAAAGGAATGACCCCCTGGCAACCCGCGCAACGACCTGCCGTACCTGTTATGGAAAACCTATGCGCTCTTATCGCCTGTTGTACGTGTTACTGGCCCTGATCCTCAGCGGCTGCAGCATTCCGTATCAAACACCCGAAGCCCGGCAGCAAATCGAGCACGACCTGCAGATTCCCCCCGGTTCGGTGCGGGCCCTGAGCCAGACCAACTGGTGCTACTTGCCCTACGGCTCGGAGAATGGCGGCGATGGCCAGTGCCGTGCCACTCAGGGGCTGGGCGTTCTGGTGGACGATGGCTTGATTCTGAGCACCTATTCCAGTGGTCGTTATCAGCGCTTTATCACGCTGCGTACCCGCGATGTGCTGTGCGTGAAAACCTTCCGCAGCCGTGAAGCCGCCGCGGCGTTTTTCGCGTTCACTCGGGCGGGGGCTGCTCAGATCATTCCGCTGACGGCCGAAGGGCAGTTCAATACGCCGGTGAAAATCCAGTTTCTGGATTACCTGCTCGGTGAGAACCAGCCGGGCGATCTGACCACCGACAAGACCTATGTGCGTGACACCGGCAAAAATGCCTACTCCGTCGGGATCATTCCAGGTACGAAAATTCCGTATGTGTCTGCGGTGGCGGCGACGGAAGTGTTCAATCCCTGTCCGGAAAAGTAGTCGCCGGCAGTAACCCAGCGCGTATGAATCACTATCAAGGAGAGCGACATGGCGGGTGGCGAGATTGGGTGTGGTTCGTTTCAGGGCAGCGACAAGTCGGGATCGGCCTTTGAGGCGGTGCTGGACGCGCTGCCGTTGCAGGCGCGAGACTGGGTCGAGGCGGCCAGGCAGCAACTGGACTCGGCTGACATTGTGCTGCTGGAGGTTGATCATGCGCAGGGCTTGCTTCCCTTTTTGAAGGACTACCAAACACGCTTGATCGCCGATATCGGGCACGATGATTGGAAGCGGGCCGCACGGGATGAAGCAGCCTCGCTTGAGGATGTGGCTGCCAAGTGGGGCGTGGGCAAGGGCTGGCGACTTTATTGTGTACGGGATCTGGTGCGTGCTTGTGAGCAGTCGGCGGTGGAGCAGGAGCCTGTTTACATCGCGTTCAGCTAGGGCATCTGTGGCGGGGCACGGAGCAAAGAAAAATACACTTTTTGCTGCGCGGGGCGTCCAACCCTGAAACCGCCGTCAAGGCTTTCATCTCCAGGCAGCTGCTCTCAGCTAAGGACCGATCATGGTGACGTTGTTTATTTTTCTTCTGGCCTGCGGTGCCGCTGCGAGCACCGGCATTATCTTCAAACCGGGCGACTGGTACGCCACCCTGGTCAAACCCAGCTTCACGCCACCCAACTGGCTGTTCCCGGTCGCCTGGACCATCATCTACCTGCTGCTGGCTTGGGCTGGCTATCGCTTGACCCTGATCCCCGGCAGCGAAATCGTGCTGGCTCTATGGGCTGCACAGATCGCACTCAACACCCTGTGGACGCCGGTGTTCTTCGGCGCCCACCGGATTTTCGCCGGGATGGTGATCATCACGCTGCTGTGGCTGGTAGTGGCCGCCATGGTGCTGCTGACGGTGCGCCTGGATTTGATCACCGGGCTGATCCTGTTCCCGTACCTGGTGTGGCTCAGCGTTGCGGCTGCGTTGAATTTCTCCATCCTGCGCAATAACCGCTGAGCCTGGCGGCGTGGGCAGAGGGCGGAAACATCATTGCCATGATGCCCACGCACACTGGCCAAGGTGAACATCTCTTTTAGAGATAGAGGGAATATCGAATTGGGAACTCACACGCTGTGGCCTGCTGAAGAACATGAACTGGCGCAAATGCAGCGCTTTAACCAGAAGCTCGCCTGGATGCCGCGTTTTCGCATCCGCAACCGCGTGACGCCCCGGGTGATCCAGGCGCTGTTGCGCTCCAGCCAGATGGTGGCCGGCAACAAGTTGCTCAAGCATGGCCTGCAGGCTGAAAGCCGGCGGGTGGGCTCGGTGCCGGTGCGCATCATCCGGCCGAAGGGCAAGGCCAAAGGCGTGGTGCTGGATATCCATGGCGGCGGCTGGGTGATCGGCAATGCGCAGATGAATGACGACCTCAACGTGGCCATGGTGAATGCGTGCGAGGTGGCGGTGGTGTCGGTGGATTATCGGCTGGCGGTGAATACGCCGGTCGAAGGGATTCTGGAAGACTGCCTGGCCACGGCGCGCTGGTTGCTCGCGGACTGTGAGGAGTTTGCCGGCCTGCCGGTGATCGTTGTCGGCGAGTCTGCCGGTGGGCATCTGGCGGCGGCCACGCTGCTGGCGCTGAAGCAATCGCCCGAATTGCTGGCGCGGGTGAGCGGGGCGGTGCTGTATTACGGCGTCTACGATTTGACCGGTACACCGAGCGTGCGCACGGCGGGGCGGGAAACGCTGTTGCTGGACGGGCCGGGCATGGTGGAGGCGCTGCGTTTGCTGACGCCGGGCCTGAGTGACGAGCAGCGTCGGCAGCCGCCGTTGTCACCGTTGTATGGCGACCTTGCCGGGCTGCCGCCGGCACTGATGTTTGTGGGGGAGCTGGACCCGTTGCTGGACGACACGCTGCAGATGGCCGAGCGATGGGCGGGGTCCGAGGTGTTTTTGTTACCGCAGGCGGCTCATGGGTTTATTCATTTTCCGACGGCGATGTCGGGCCGCGTGCTGGCTTACAGCCGCGATTGGATCACGGGTCGTTTACGCTCGGTTGGTTGATATTGGATTTTTACAACAAGGCCACATGGAAAGATGAAAATAAGAAAGTCGTTCATCGCGTCGCTGGGGATTTTATCGCTGGTTCAAACATCACTGTCCTTTGCGGACAACGCTAACGGGAAAAACATTTATCTGCAGCGCTGCGCCATGTGCCACGGCGCGGATATCAAAGGCACGGGACCCTTGGCGAATAAAAGCAATCCGCCTACGCCTGACCTGACAACGGCTACTTTCAAAAAACGCTTGAGTGATTATCCGGGCGTTATCGTGTCGTCCGTCATTCTTCGTCCAAATGGCGACCTGATTCCCAGAACGTTGCGGGAGAACGGTGTGAAGTTGTCACCGTTCACCTGGAAAGTTCAGGACTTCCGCGACTTGAATCAGTACATGAGCGGAGTGATTTCAAAAAGCCGATGATGCTGCTCGTTCCCACGCTCTGCGTGGGAATGCATACCGTGACGCTCCGCGTCACCAACAGCGGGACGCAGAGCGTCCCTGGCGGCATTCCTTTGCTGCGCGTGGGAACGATCAGTCAGCAACCGCTCAACGCTACTTGCGGACGCTCACCTGCAAAGAAGAACGGCCGCAACCGCACGCCCACGCTATTGCCGATAAACGCCGCCACCAACCACACCCAGCCATGCAGGCTGCCCGAGGCAATCCCGCTGAAGTACGCGCCGATGTTGCAGCCGTACGCCAGTCGCGAGCCATAACCCAGCAGCAACCCACCGATCACCGCGGCGAACAGCGAGCGTGCCGGAATCTTCAGGCTTGGAGCGAAACGCCCGGCCAATCCCGCAGCCAACAGCGCACCGAGGATGATGCCGACGTCCATCACGCTGGTGACGTCTTCCCACACCGGCGCCGCCAGGGCCTTGGCATTGCCCGGCATTTGCCAGAACGCCCAGCTGCCTACGTCTACGCCCAACCCGCCGGCAACCTTGGCGCCCCACAGCGCGAACGCCGAAGTGATACCCCATGGCCGCCCGGCCAGTGCCAGGGTGGCGTAGTTGAGCAGGGCCAGGCCAATTGCGCCCCACACCAATGGCCATGGCCCGCGCAGGAAGCGGCGCAGGCCCTGGTGTTCGCTGGTCACGCCGGCTTCGAGTTGCCCGTGACGGCCTTTTTCCAGGCGCACGGTGACTGCCGCGATGATGCCAAATACGGCCAGGCTCAGCAGCAAGGCCGGCACCACGCCGAAGCTTTTGACGATGGAAACCGCCGGGAACGAAGGCAGCGAGAACCACCAGTCGACGTGGTGAGTCGCGATCAACGAACCACAGATAAAGAAGAACAGCGTCACCAGCATGCGCGCGTTACCACCGCCCACGGTGAACAGGGTGCCGGACGCACAACCGCCGCCCAGCTGCATGCCGATGCCGAAGATGAATGCCCCGAACACCACCGAAACCCCGGCCGGCGCCACCAGCCCGACCACGGGTTGGCCGAACAACGTGCCGGCTCCCAGCGCGGGGAAGAACAGCACCACGGCAATCGCCAGCATCACCATCTGCGCACGCAAGCCCGCGCCACGCCGGTCGGTGATGAACACCCGCCAGGCCGAGGTGAAGCCGAAGGCAGCGTGGTACAGCGTCAGGCCCAGTGCGGCGCCGACCACCAGCAACAGCACCTGGCGCGAGCCGACGCTGTTTTGCAGGAAGACGGCGCCGAACAGCAGGATGGCAAACGCCAGCAATGGCGCGACCGGCTTGCGCGCTGGGGTTGTGGACAGGGAAAGGCTCATCGGGAATCTCGGGTGATGTGGGTTAAGGGCGAGGTGGCGAAGTATAAACCTCGCGCTCCGCCACTGGCGCCTTGAAAAGCAACGCCAGCGCCACGATCACCGACAGCGCCACGGCCACTGCGCCCGCCAGGTACACCGATGCCACTCCGGCCACGCCGGCCAAAGCGCCGATCAGCGGGGTGCTGACCCCCAGCGAAATATCCAGGAACGCCACATACGCACCCATCGCCAGGCTGCGGGATTGGGGCGGCGCGCGCTTTATCGCCTCTACCCCAAAGCCGGGAAACGCCAGGGAGTAGCCGAAACCGGTCAGCGCCGCGCCCAGGTAGGCGGTCAAGGCGCTGTCTGCGCCCCAGATCAACAGCTGCCCGGCGGCTTCGATTATCACGCACACCAGCGCGACCTTGGCACCGCCGATCTTGTCGGGCAGGTGCCCGAAGAAAATCCGCGCGCCGATAAACGCCAGGCCAAAGGCGGTAAACGCCAATGACGCATTGCCCCAGGCCTTGGTGGCAAACAGCAGCGCGATAAACGCGGTAATCACGCCAAACCCGACGCTTGCAAAGGCCAGGCCCAACCCCGGTACCCACACCGAGCGCAGCACCTTGAAAAACGAGGTGCGCCGCTGGCTGGTGGGCGCAACGCCTTGCGCTCCGGCGACGATGGCCAGTGCCAGCAGCGGAATCACCATGGTCCCGACGGCGATCCCGCTGAAACCCCACTGGCTATTCACCGCCACCCCAAGGGGCGCGCCCAGGGCAAACGCGGCGTAGATTGCGATGCCGATCCAGGCCATGACCTTGCCGGTATTTTGCGGCCCCACCAACCCGACACCCCAGCCCATCGAGCCGGTCACGATCAGGCTTTCCCCCAGCGCCAGCACCACGCGCCCGGCGAGCAACACCCACACCGAGACCACCGGCGACGCCACAAACGCCAGGGACGCGAGGTAGATCAAGCCGGAGCTGGCCGCCACCAGCATGCCCACGAGCATGGCGCGCTTGGGGCCGCGCATATCGGCAAAATTGCCGGCCCAGGACCGCGACAACAATGCCCCGGCAAACTGCGCACCGATCACCACGCCCACCACCAGCGTGTCCATGCCCAAGGTGTTGTGCAGGTGCAGCGGCAGCACCGGCAGTTGCATGCCGATGATCAGGAACCCGACAAACACCGCCAGGGTGATGGGCAGTAATTTCAGTACCACAGGGCTTACCAATCCAGACATGAGTTGAATCCTCTGACGGGCATCAGCCCAGGCGAACGGAAAGCTCGACGTCGTCACCGATCGGCACCGACAGGTAGCCGTTTACTGGCGAACGCACCCGGGCCAGGTAGTCGGGGCAGTAGTCGGTGTTGTCGGCGATGATCAGCGCGCCAGGCTTGAGGCGGCTTTCCACCAGGTTCAACACGTCGCCATACAGCGCCTTGGCGCCGTCGAGCAGCAGCAGGTCGACGCTGTCGGGCAGGCCGGTGGCCAGGGTGACCAGGGCATCGCCTTGGCGGATCTCCACGAGGTCGCTCACGCCGCCTTGCTCCAGGTGTTGCCGGGCGAGAGCGATCTTCGAGGGCTCGAACTCGCTGCTGATCAGCGTGCCGCCGCCGTTGTCCCGCAGGGCGGCCGCCAGGTGCAGGGTGGACAGGCCGAACGAAGTACCGAACTCGACGATGGCCTGCGCTTTGCTGCTGCGTGCGAGCATGTACAGCAGGGTGCCGGTGTCGCGGGAGACGGGCAACCACAGGTCTTTCAGCATGCCGTAGAGTGCCAGGTAGTCGGTCTTGCTGCGCATCAGGCGGTCGCGTTCTTCGTGGGTCACTGTGTTGATGATGGGGCTGGTGGCGGCATCGGCCTGTGTGTACAGCCGTTCAATCAGGGCCGCCATCGGGGCCGAGGTAAGCGTATTCATGGGGATGTCCTGCTGCAGGTTGAGCGCCGTGAGGCGCCGGGCTAGTATGCGAATGATTCGTCGCATTTAAAGTATGCGAACAATTCGTCACATTCGCTATTCGCATTCCAACGGCAGCAGGAAGGCCCCATGACCGATCGCCAGACCTCGCAGATTTCCTCACGCAAAGAGCCCAAACAGGCGCGATCCACTGGGTTGGTGACGGCCATTCTCGAAGCGGCTATTCAGGTTTTGGCCAAGGAAGGTGCCAGCCGTTTCACCACCGCACGGGTCGCGGAAAAGGCCGGTGTCAGCGTGGGGTCGGTGTACCAGTACTTTCCCAACAAGGCGGCCATCCTGTTTCGGCTGCAGACCGATGAGTGGCAGCAAACCTCGCAGATGCTCAGCCGCATTCTGCAGGACGTAAGCCAGCCGGCCCTTGAGCGGTTGCGGGCGTTGGTGCATGCGTTTATTCGTTCGGAATGTGAGGAGGCGCAGATGCGTGTCGCCCTGAGCGACGCTGCGCCGCTGTACCGTGATGCGCCCGAAGCCCATGAGGTTCGCGCAGAAGGGCAACAGATTTTCCAGGCGTTCATGCTGGAACTGCTGCCGCAGGTGCCTGAAGCCACCCGCGCTTTGGCTTGCGATTTGATCGCCACCACGTTCAGTTCGGTGGCAAAGGAGTTCTCGGGAAGCCCGCGCACCGAGGCGCAAATCACCGCCTATGCGGACGCCATGGCGGATATGTTCGGTGCGTACGTGACGGTGCTGAACCAGACAACACGATGACCCGCAGGGCGGGCCATCGTTTGCAGCGCTTGCTTAGCGGCGGTTCAGCCACACGGTCTGCGCGTTGCAGAATTCCCGCACACCAAAGTGCGACAACTCCCGCCCGAAGCCGCTCTTTTTCACACCACCAAACGAGACCCGGGGATCGGACACGCTGTAGGCGTTGATAAAGATCCCGCCGGTTTCCAGTTGGTTGGCGATGCTGCGTGCCTTTTCTGGGTCGGTGGTGAACACACTGGCGGTCAGGCCGAACTCACTGTCGTTGGCGAGGGCCACGGCGTGGTCCGCATCCCGGGCGGTGATGATGGAAGCGACCGGCCCGAACAGTTCCTGTTTGAACGAGGTCATCTGGTCGGTGACGTTGGCCAGCACGGTGGGGGCGTAGTAGTTGCCCGCGCCTTCGACTTTGCTGCCGCCCAGCAGCAGGGTGGCGCCTTCGGCCAGGGTGGCCTGGACCTGGCCGTCGAGTTCGTCCCGCAGGTCGAAGCGGGCCATCGGGCCGATGTAGGTCTCGGTAGCGGTCGGGTCGCCCATCACCAGGTTGCGGCTGGCTTCGAGGAATTTGGCGGTGAAGGCTTCCACCACGCCTTCTTCGATGATCAGGCGCTTGGCGGCGGCGCACACCTGGCCGGAGTTCTGGAAACGGCCGATCAGGGCGGCTTGCACGGCTTCGTCGAGGTTGGCGTCGTTGAGCACGATGAACGGGTCGGAACCGCCCAGTTCCAGTACGCATTTTTTCAGCGCGGCCCCGGCCTGGGAACCGATGGCCATGCCGGCGCGCACGCTGCCGGTGAGGGTCACGGCGGCGATGCGCGGGTCGGCGATGGCTTTGGACACGCCGTCCTGGGTGACGTTGATCACTTCGAACAGGCCATCGGCAAAGCCGGCGCGCTGGAAGGCTTGTTTCATCAGGTACGCGCTGCCCATCACGTTAGGCGCGTGCTTGAGCACGTAGGTGTTGCCGCTGAGCATGGTTGGCACCGCGCCGCGCAGTACTTGCCACACCGGGAAGTTCCACGGCATTACAGCGAGGATCGGGCCCAGCGGGCGGTATTCGATCTGGGCGGTGCCGTTGTCCACCAGGGTGGCTTCCGGGGCCAGCATGGCTGGGCCGTGGGCGGCGTACCACTCGGCGAGTTGCGCGCATTTTTCGATTTCGCCACGGGCCTGGGCGATGGGTTTGCCCATTTCCAGGGTGATCATCTGGGCCATTTCTTCGGCCTGGTCGCGCAGGGTGCTGGCCAGGGCCAGCAGCAATTCGGCGCGCTGGGCGGCGGGGGTATTGCGCCCGTTGCGGAAGGCGTTGATCGAGCGGGTGAGGGCGGCATCCAGCTGCGCCTCGGTTTCGTACGGGTAGCTGGCGACCGTTTCACCGTTGGCGGGGTTGATCGACAACGCGTGGGTCTGGGAGGAAATGGAGTTCATGGCACCGTCCTGCGCAGTGAATGGGATGGAGGCCAGCGTACGGGGCTGTATCTTTTTCGGAAACTGAATAATATTAAGCAATACGTTCACGTTTGGAGAATGATTTGGATCTGGTCCAGCTGGAAATTTTCAAAGCCGTTGCCGAGCAAGGCAGCATCAGCGCTGCAGCGCAATTGATCCATCGCGTGCCGTCGAACCTGACCACGCGGATCAAGCAATTGGAGCAGGACCTGGGCGTGGACTTGTTTATTCGCGAGAAGAGCCGATTGCGTTTGTCACCGGCCGGGTGGAATTTCCTCGAGTATGCGCGGCGCATTCTCGACCTGGTGCAAGAGGCCCGGGCGACGGTGGCGGGGGAGGAGCCCCAGGGCGCGTTTGCGTTGGGCTCGCTGGAGAGTACGGCGGCGGTGCGCATCCCGGCATTGCTCGCGGCGTATAACCAGAAGCACGCCAAGGTCGAGCTGGACCTGACCACCGGGCCGTCCGGCACGATGATCGAGGGTGTGTTGTCGGGGCGGCTGGCGGCGGCGTTTGTCGATGGGCCGGTGTTGCACGCGACGCTGGAGGGCGTGGCGGTGTTCGAGGAGGAGATGGTGGTGATTGCGCCGTTGCATCACGCGCCGATCACCCGGGGGCGGGATGTGAGCGGGGAGAGCATCTACACGTTTCGTTCGAACTGTTCGTACCGGCATCACTTCGAGCGTTGGTTTTCACAGGATGGCGCGGTGCCGGGGAAGATCTTCGAGATGGAGTCCTACCACGGGATGCTCGCGTGTGTGAGTGCCGGTGCCGGGTTGGCGCTGATGCCACGGAGCATGCTGGAGAGCATGCCGGGGTTTACGGCGGTGAGTGTGTGGCCGCTGACCGATACGTTCCGGATTCTGAATACCTGGCTGATCTGGCGCCGGGGTACGGTGTCGCAGAGTCTGAACAGTTTTGTGCAGTTGCTGGAAGAGCGTGGCCTGGCCCTGGCATCGTAGCCGTAGCAGCTGAGCCCCGGCGAGGCTGCGATGGCGTCGGCACAGTCGACATTTATGGTGCCTGACCCACCGCTATCGCGGCCTCGCTGAAGCTCGACGGCTCCCACATTTGATCTTTGTCAGCCGCCAAATTGCAGGGGGACTGCTTGGATCGAGTTGAACCAGCCACACGAGCGCGGACTGAAGGCGGGAGTAGATCCCCTGTGGGAGCTGTCGAGCTTCAGCGAGGCTGCGAAGGCGTCGGCACAGTCGATATTGAGGGTGCCTGACCCACCGCTATCGCGCCTCGCTGAAGCTCGACGGCTCCCACATTTGGTCTTTGTCAGCCGCCAAATTGCAGGGGGACTGCTTGGATCGAGTTGAACCAGCCACAAGAGAGCGGACTGAAGGCGGGAGTAGATCCCCTGTGGGAGCTGTCGAGCTTCAGCGAGGCTGCGAAGGCGTCGGCACAGTCGATATTGAGGGTGCCTGACCCACCGCTATCGCGGCCTCGCTGAAGCTCGACGGCTCCCACATTTGGTCTTTGTCAGCCGCCAAATTGCAGGTGTCTGCTTGCACGAGTTGCACCAACCATACGAGCGCGGACTGAAGGCGGGAGTAGATCTCCTGTGGGAGCTGTCGAGCTTCAGCGAGGCTGCGAAGGCGTCGGCACAGTCGACATTGATGGTGCCTGATCCACCACTATCGCGGCCTCGCTAAAGCTCGACGGCCCCCACATTTGATCTTTGTCAGCCGCCGAACTGGAAGGTGCCCATGGCCAGCTTGGCCATCAGGGCGCCGGCGCCCAGTTGCACCAGCCATAAGGCCAAACCACCGAGGAATACGCCGAGCGCGACTTGCAGCACCAGGCTTTTCTGGCGCTTGGCGGGTGGTGGGCGCGGGGTGAAGTGGTCCAGTTCGTCGCGGTCGGCACGCAGGTCCAGGTCGTCGTTTCTCATAGGCTACTCAAGGAAGGGGACTGTCTTGCTGTCAGTCTAGGGGCAGCGGACTGAAAGCAGCGAATTTTTAGGGGGGATGCACTCATCTATTGAAGCAATCTGCTCACCCTGTGGCGAGGGAGCTTGCTCCCGCTGGGGCGCGAAGCGGCCCCCATTCAGGCACCGCATTCATTCAGAAAGTTCACGGTGGCAGGTTTTTGGGGCCGCTGCGCAGCCCAACGGGGGACAAGCCCCCTCGCCACAGGTTCGGTGTTCACAAAAGAATGTTGCAGTAAAAAGGGGAAGCCACCGGCTTCCCCTTTTTTGTATCACAACAGGCTTACAGCACCTGAACGATGGCCTTGGTCACGGCATCAATGTTGTTCTGGTTCAACGCCGCCACACAGATACGGCCGGTATCCAACGCATAGATGCCAAACTCGCTGCGCAGGCGCGTCACTTGCTCAACGCTCAGGCCGGAGTAGGAGAACATCCCGCGCTGGCGACCGACGAAGCTGAAGTCGTGGCCCGGAGCAGCCTTGGCCAGGTCAGCCACCATCTGCTCGCGCATGCCGCGAATGCGCAGGCGCATTTCGGCCAGTTCGGCTTCCCACTGGGCGCGCAGCTCAGGGTTGTTCAGCACTGCCGCCACAATCGCCGCGCCGTGGGTCGGCGGGTTGGAGTAGTTGGTGCGGATCACGCGCTTGACCTGGGACAGGATGCGCGCGCTTTCTTCCTTGGAGTCGGTGACGATGGACAGGGCGCCCACGCGCTCGCCGTACAGCGAGAACGACTTGGAGAACGAGCTGGACACAAAGAAGGTCAGGCCCGACTCGGCGAACAGGCGCACCGCAGCGGCGTCTTCGTCGATGCCGTCGCCAAAGCCCTGGTAGGCCATGTCGAGGAACGGCACGAGGTTTTTCGCCTTGACCACGTCCAGCACTTGTTGCCAGTCGGCCGGGCTCAGGTCGACGCCGGTCGGGTTGTGGCAGCAGGCGTGCAGCACGACGATGGACTGTGGCGGCAGGGCGTTGAGGTCTTCCAGCAGGCCGGCGCGGTTTACGTCGTGGGTGGCGGCGTCGTAGTAACGATAGGTCTGCACCGGGAAGCCGGCTTTTTCGAACAGCGCCTGGTGGTTTTCCCAGCTCGGGTCGCTGATGGCGACGACGGCGTTGGGCAGCAGTTGCTTGAGGAAGTCAGCGCCGATTTTCAGGGCGCCGGTGCCGCCGACCGCTTGGGCGGTGATAACGCGGCCGGAGCTGATCAGCGGCGATTGCGCGCCGAACAGCAGCTTTTGCACGGCCTGGTCGTAGGCAACAATACCGTCGATCGGCAAGTAGCCACGGGCGGCGTGTTGCGCCACGCGAATGGCTTCCGCTTCGGCAACGGCACGCAAGAGTGGAATCTTCCCCTCCTCGTTGCAGTAAACGCCCACGCCAAGGTTGACCTTGGTGGTTCGGGTATCGGCGTTGAATGCTTCGTTGAGGCCCAGGATTGGATCGCGTGGTGCCATTTCGACAGCGGAGAACAGGCTCATTTTTGCGGCAGCTCTATAGAGAGTGGAGGGACGTGTCGCGCTCCAGCCGAATGCACTAGAGCGGTGCACAAACGGGGAGCTAGTATAGAGGCCATCACTGCTCACGGCGACAGCCGAAACGGCTTTTCGGCCAAGTTTTTCGGTTTATTTACCGACCGTTAGTCTTATTGCAACATGGGTGACCAACGGCATGTAGGACGATTGCCTTGAAACCCGTCACATTCGCCTCCACTTCTACAGCTATCATGGTTTTTTCCTGCAACCTGCGCCGAACAGTCGCGGGTCGCGGTCTTTTTCGTCCCCGTTGCTTTTTCCGGCCTCGGGGTGACTCAAGAGGTACGTTATGTCGGATTTCCAGCTAGTCACCCGTTTCGAGCCCGCCGGCGATCAACCGGAAGCCGTCCGCCTGATGGTCGAAGGCATTGAGGCCGGCCTCGCGCACCAGACCTTGCTCGGGGTGACCGGCTCCGGCAAGACTTTCAGCATCGCCAACGTGATCGCCCAGGTGAACCGTCCGACCCTGGTGCTGGCGCCGAACAAGACCCTGGCCGCGCAGTTGTATGGCGAGTTCAAGGCGTTCTTCCCGAACAACGCGGTGGAGTACTTCGTTTCCTACTACGACTACTACCAGCCGGAAGCCTACGTACCGTCGTCCGACACCTTTATCGAGAAAGACGCCTCGATCAACGACCACATCGAGCAGATGCGGCTCTCGGCGACCAAGGCGCTGCTGGAACGCAAGGACGCGATCATCGTCACCACGGTGTCGTGCATCTACGGCCTGGGCAGCCCGGAAACCTATTTGAAGATGGTGCTGCACGTCGACCGCGGCGACAAACTCGACCAGCGCGAACTGTTGCGTCGCCTGACGAGCCTGCAATACACCCGCAACGACATAGACTTCGCCCGGGCGAGCTTCCGCGTGCGCGGCGATGTGATCGACATCTACCCGGCGGAATCCGACCTGGAAGCGATCCGCATCGAGCTGTTCGACGATGAAGTCGAGAGCCTGTCGGCCTTCGACCCGTTGACCGGCGAAGTGATCCGCAAGCTGCCGCGCTTCACCTTCTACCCGAAAAGCCACTACGTGACCCCGCGCGAAACCCTGATGGGCGCCATCGAGGGCATCAAGGCTGAGCTGGTGGAGCGCCTGGAATACCTGCGTTCCAACAACAAGCTGGTGGAAGCCCAGCGCCTGGAACAGCGCACCCGCTTCGACCTGGAGATGATCCTCGAGCTGGGCTACTGCAACGGCATCGAAAACTACTCGCGCTACCTCTCGGGCCGCGAGTCCGGGCAGGCGCCACCTACCTTGTTCGATTACCTGCCGGACGATGCCTTGCTGGTGATCGACGAGTCCCACGTCAGCGTGCCGCAGGTGGGCGCGATGTACAAAGGTGACCGTTCCCGTAAAGAGACCCTGGTGGAATACGGCTTCCGCCTGCCATCGGCGCTGGATAACCGGCCGATGCGTTTTGACGAGTTCGAAGGCATCAGCCCGCAGACGATTTTTGTCTCGGCCACGCCGGGTAACTACGAGGCCGAACATGCCGGGCGGGTAGTTGAGCAACTGGTGCGCCCGACCGGCCTGGTGGACCCGCAAATCGAAATCCGCCCGGCGCTGACTCAGGTGGATGATCTGCTTTCGGAAATCACCAAGCGCGTGGCCCTGGAAGAGCGGGTGCTGGTCACCACGCTGACCAAGCGCATGTCCGAAGACTTGACCGATTACCTGGCCGACCACGGCGTGCGCGTGCGCTATTTGCACTCGGACATCGACACCGTGGAGCGCGTGGAAATCATCCGCGACCTGCGCCTGGGCGCCTTCGATGTGCTGGTGGGGATCAACCTGCTGCGTGAAGGCCTGGATATGCCGGAAGTGTCCCTGGTGGCGATTCTGGATGCGGACAAGGAAGGCTTCCTGCGTTCCGAGCGCTCGTTGATCCAGACCATTGGCCGGGCGGCGCGCAACCTGAATGGCCGGGCGATTCTGTATGCGGACCGGATTACCGGTTCCATGGAACGGGCGATTGGCGAGACCGAGCGTCGTCGCGACAAGCAGATTGCCTACAACCTGGAGCATGGCATCACGCCGAAGGGTGTGTTCAAGGACGTGGCCGACATCATGGAAGGCGCAACGGTGCCGGGTTCGCGCAGCAAGAAGCGCAAGGGCATGGCCAAGGCTGCGGAGGAGAATGCCAAGTACGAAGCGGAATTGCGTTCGCCGAGCGAGATCACCAAGCGTATTCGTCAGTTGGAAGAGAAGATGTACCAGCTGGCGCGGGATCTGGAGTTTGAAGCGGCGGCGCAGATGCGCGATGAGATCGGCAAGTTGCGGGAGCGGTTGCTGGCTGTGTGATGATCGTTGTGGCGAGGGAGCTTGCTCCCGCTGGAGTGCGAAGCGCTCCCAGAATTTTGGGGCCGCTTCGCAGCCCAGCGGGAGCAAGCTCCCTCGCCACAGGTTCAGCGTCACTTTTGGGATTGGTAGCGAAGTTCCTCCAACTCACGACCGCCCCGAGCAAGGGTGCGGCT
>NZ_JACARZ010000056.1:0-59751 GCF_013386315.1 Pseudomonas sp. P7779
GGGTGGGGCCCCACGCTTGTCCTGGCGCCCCAGCCAGTCGGGGTCGGGCGTCAGGTAGAAGAAGGCTGCCGGCTCCATCAGCGGGCCGACCGACACCGGCAGCACCGGGCGCGGCAGGCCGGCCTTGGTACATTCGGTATCAACCACCGCCAATTCGGTGAGGGATGGAGATTGCAGGACGTAAAACACCGGACGACTGCGGTCGAGGTTCAAGGTAAGGGACGACTGGTTGATCGTCTCTGAGCGAACCCAGAGGTACAACAGCCGGCGCAAGGTGCCAAATACCAGACGGCGAAAGGGAGAACGGGTCATACGGCTTCTGCTTTGAGTGGGGAAAAAAACCGGGCAGGTGCTCGGGGCGCTAGTGTGCAGTATTAGCCGAAAATCGGCAAAAAAGCGGCGAAGTAATCTTGAGTTGAAGCTTTTTGAGCCTGTCTTATACTCGGCAGTTCAACTGCGACGACTCAACAATAAACGTACTTATAAAAAGCATGTGGGAGCAAAACAGATGGCAACGCGCGAAACCGGCAATGTGAAGTGGTTCAACGACGCCAAGGGCTATGGCTTTATCCAGCGGGAAGATGGCAAGGATGTGTTTGTGCACTACCGCGCCATTCGCGGTGAAGGGCATCGTTCATTGGCCGAAGGCCAGCAGGTGGAATACGCAGTGGTGACGGGCGAGAAGGGCTTGCAGGCTGAGGATGTGGTGGGCCTGTAACCTTGGCGTGATCGTTCCCACGCTCTNNGTGACGCGGAGCGTCACAGGTTGCATTCCCACGCAGAGCGTGGGAACGATCCCTCAGGTTGTTTTCCAGGTGATCTGCTCTTCACCGTCTGCGCTGATACGAATCCAGGTATCCGCGCTTTCTTCACCTTCTTCCTCTACCCAACTGCCCGGCGCGCAACGCACTTCGACGTTCAGCGCGGCAAAGGCTGCGCGGGCGCAGGCGATGTCGTCTTCCCACGGGGTCTGGTCGCTTTCCAGGTACAGGCTGTTCCATTTGCCTACGGCTTTCGGCAGCCAGGTGACCGGTACGCTGCCGGCTTTGCACTTGTAGGTCTGGCCGCGCTGGACCCAGTCGGTGCACGGGCCCAGGGCGGCGCCCAACCAGGCGGCGATGGCCTTGTGGTCGACGTCGGCGTCCTTGAGGTAAATCTCGATATCAGGTTGGCGCATGGATGTTCCTCGTTGCGGGATTTTGAAAATCCATTCGCGGATTCGGTGTGGGCCCCGAGGCCCACAAAAATAATGGGTTATTGAAGCACGAAATAGTCGTAGCGCATCGACACAGTGACCAGCAGCGGTTCGGCGGCTTCGATCACCCGGGCCCGGCGTTCGGCACTGGCGCGCCAGCCGTGGGGCGTCATCGCCAGCAGGTTGGCGCGATCCTTGGGGTCGGCCAGGCTGAGCTTGAACTCCAGGGTTTCGCTGTGTTGCAGGCTCATGCCCTGCGGCACCAGCGCCAGGTGCTTGTCGTCGGTGTACTCGCGCACTTCGTCGTACAAACGCTCACGCAGCTCCATCAGGTGGCCGCGGGTCGGGCCGACTTTCATCAAACCACCACCCGGGCTGAGCAGGCGCTTGGCCTCCAGCCAGTCCAGTGGGCTGAACACGCTGGCCAGGAACTGGCAACTGGCATCGGCCAACGGCACCCGGGCCATGCTGGCGATCAACCAGGTCACCGTGGGGTTGCGCTTGCAGGCGCGCTTGACCGCTTCCCTGGAAATATCCAGGGCATAACCATCGGCGCGCAGCAGGGCGTCGGCGATCTGTGCGGTGTAGTAACCCTCGCCACAGCCGATGTCGAGCCAGCGCTGGGGTTTGCGTTCAGCGGCCAGTTCGGCCAGGCGCCTGGCCACCGGGGCGTAATGCCCGGCGTTGAGAAAGTCGCGGCGCGCTTCCACCATCGCCAGGTTGTCGCCTGGGTCACGGCTGTTCTTGTGCTGCACCGGCAACAGGTTCAGGTAACCCTGGCGCGCCCGGTCGAAACGGTGCCCGGCCGGGCAGGCTACACCGTTGTCCACTTCCTGTAGCGGTGCGCTGCAAATGGGGCAAGCGAGCATCAGGCGAGCAACTTGATCAGGGTCTGGTAGTAGATTTCGGTCAGCACATCGAGGTCGCTGGCGAGGATGCGCTCGTTGACCTGATGGATCGTCGCGTTGACCGGGCCCAGCTCCACCACCTGAGTGCCGAGGGTCGCGATGAAGCGCCCATCGGAGGTGCCGCCGCTGGTCGACGCCTGGGTCTCGCGACCGGTGACGGCCTTGATGCTGGCGGAGACCGCATCGAGCAACGCGCCCGGTTCGGTGAGGAACGGCAGGCCCGACAGCGCCCACTCCACATGCCAGTCCAGGCCATGCTTGTCGAGAATCGCCGCGACCCGCTGCTGCAGGCCTTCGACGGTGGACTCGGTGGAGAAGCGGAAGTTGAACACCGCCGTCAGGTCGCCCGGGATCACGTTGGTGGCGCCGGTGCCGGAGTTGAGGTTGGAAATCTGGAAGCTGGTAGGCGGGAAGAAGGTGTTGCCATCGTCCCAGTGCTCGGCGGCCAGTTCGGCCAGGGCCGGAGCCGCCAGGTGGATCGGGTTCTTCGCCAGGTGCGGGTAGGCCACATGGCCTTGCACGCCGCGCACGGTCAGGGTGGCGCCGAGGGAGCCGCGACGGCCGTTCTTGACCACGTCGCCCACCAGGGTGGTGCTCGACGGTTCGCCGACGATGCACCAGTCCAGGCGCTCCTTGCGGGCTGCCAGGCGTTCGATCACGGCCTTGGTGCCGTGGTGCGCCGGGCCTTCTTCGTCACTGGTGATCAGGAATGCGACCGAACCCTTGTGGTCCGGGTAGTCGGTCACAAAGCGCTCGGAAGCGACCAGCATCGCCGCCAGGCTGCCTTTCATGTCGGCTGCGCCACGGCCGCAGAGCATGCCGTTTTCATCGATCAGCGCGTCGAACGGGTCGTTCTGCCAGGCCTTGACCGGGCCGGTCGGCACCACGTCGGTGTGGCCGGCGAAGCACAATACCGGACCTTCGTGTTTGCCGTGGGTGGCCCAGAAGTTATCCACATCCTCGATGCGCATCGGCTCAAGCGCAAAACCGGCGTCGCCCAGGCGCTGCATCATCAGCTTCTGGCAATCGGCGTCGACCGGCGTCACCGACGGGCGGCGGATCAGGTCGATAGCGAGTTGGAGGGTCGGCGAAAGGTCGGCGTGGGCCGTCATGTAAAAACTCCAGAAGCATGTCAGGGCGCAAGGCTTATGTGGGAGGGGGGCTTGTGTGGGAGCGGGCTTGCTCGCGAATACGGAGTGTCAGTCAACAATGTATGAACTGACCCGGCGCATTCGCGAGCAAGCCCGCTCCCACACAAAGCAATGGCCTGGGCCAAGTCTCACAAAATGGCCGTTATCTTATAGCAAAACGGCGGCCAGAGGCCGCCGTTTAGTGCATTGCGCAGGATTTTAAGCAGCGGCCACAGGCTCTTGCTTCGATGCCGGTTTCGGCAGCGACGACAGGAACGCCATGATCAGCGCCGCCACATACGGCAGAGACTGCACCAGCAACATCACCACCCAGAAGCGCATGTCATTGCTCGGCAGGCCCTGCACCAGGTAAATCCCCAGTGCCGCACCCCACAACAGCAGCATGATGAACATCTCTTCCCGGGCTTCGGAAATCGCCACCCAGAAACCGTGGTTATCGGCGTTCTTCGGTGTACGGAAGAACGGAATGCTGGTGGTGAAGAACCCGTACAGCACCGCCTTGGCGATGGTGTGCGACAACGCCAGCCCGGCCAGTGCCGCGCAGAACGCATCTTTCAGGTTCACACCCACCGCACGACGGTAGAGGAAGATGATCTTGCCGACCTTGAACACGAACAACGCCAGTGGCGGGATCGCGAAAATCAGCAGCGGCGGGTCAACCCGCGTCGGCACGATAATCATCGCCGCCGACCACAACAAGGCGCCCACGGTGAAGAAGATGTTCATGCCGTCGGCCACCCACGGCAACCACCCCGCGAGGAAGTGGTAGCGCTGGCCACGGGTCAGCTCGGTGTCCTTGCCGCGCAAGAGGCTCGCAGTGTGGCGCTTGATGATCTGGATCGCGCCGTAGGCCCAGCGGAAACGCTGTTTCTTGAAGTCGATAAAGGTATCGGGCATCAGGCCCTTGCCGTAGCTGTCGTGGTAGTACGCCGCCGACAGGCCCTTCTCGAAGACCCGCAGGCCCAGCTCGGCATCCTCACAGATGCACCAGTCGGCCCAGCCCAGCTCTTCCAGCACCGAGCGGCGGGTCATGGTCATGGTGCCGTGCTGGATGATCGCGTCACGGTCGTTGCGGGTGACCATGCCGATATGGAAGAAGCCTTTGTATTCCGCGTAGCAGAGCTTCTTGAAGGTGCTTTCGTTCTGGTCGCGATAATCCTGTGGCGACTGCACCACGGCGATTTTCGGGTCGGCGAAGTGCGGCACCATGTGCTTGAGCCAGTTTGGCGACACGCAGTAATCGGAGTCGATCACCGCGATCACTTCGGCATCCTTGGCGGTGTGCGGGATCAGGTAGTTCAGTGCGCCGCCCTTGAAACCGGCCAGGGGCGAGACGTGGAAGAACTTGAAGCGCGGGCCGAGGGTTTCGCAGTAGTCGCGCACCGGCTCCCACACGGCCGGGTCCTTGGTGTTGTTGTCGATGATCAGGACTTCGTAGTCCGGATAATCGAGGGCGGCCAGGGCGTCGAGGGTCTGTTTGACCATCTCCGGCGGCTCGTTGTAGCACGGCACGTGGATCGAGACTTTCGGGCGGTAGTCCGAATCCCCTTCAACCGGCAGGAATTCACGCCGGCGTTTGTGGGTCCAGACTGCTTCGGCCAGCTCATGGGCTTCGGTCAGCAACACGATAAATACGCCCAGGGCGCCGAGTGCCAGCAGGAAGCCCACCGTCAAGCTGAACCAGGTGCTGTATTGCTGACTGTAGTCATAACCGATCCACACCAATACCGACCCGCACAGGAACGCGATAAAGGTCAGGAACGTACGGCCGCGCTGGCGCAAGGCCGAGCCGTCGATCATCAGCAGGGTCAGGGACAGCAGCGCAAGCACCACCGAGCCGATCGCCAGCACTCGCCATTGCGGAATCGCGACCACCGGGCCATCAAAGTTGAATTTCTGCTGGCGTGCGGCGTTGAACACGCCCCAATAGGCCCCTACAGAGCCTTCGTCGCTGGCTTTCCATGGCTGGTCAAACGCTTCGATCACGAAGTAGTTGTAGCCCTGGCGGTTCAGCGTGTTAACCAGCGTGCGCAGGTAAATCGCCTGGTCGGCGGGGGAGGCGTCAGCACCGCCACGCATCCGTCCGTTGCTCGGCCAGCCAACCTCCGACAGCAACAGCGGCTTTTTCGGGAAGGTCTTCTTCAGGTCCCGGGCGCGATCGAGGACGAACTGGCCGGCCTTGTCCACCGGGATATGTTCCCAGTACGGCAGGATGTGCGCGGCGATCAGGTCGACGTGCTTGGCCAGTTGCGGGTTGTGTTCCCAGATGTGCCATTGCTCGGAGGTGGTTACGGGCACCTTGACGGCGGCCCGTACCCGATCCAGCAGCACGATCAGCGCTTCCGGAGTGATTTCCTCGCGGAACAGCGCCTCGTTGCCCACCACTACCCGCACTACGCTGCGGGAGCTGTTGGCGATTTCGATGGCGCGCTGGATCTCGCGCTCGTTGCGCTCGAGGTCCGGACTGATCCAGATCCCCAGGGTCACCCGCAGGCCGAATTCTTCCGCCAGCTTGGGGATATCCCCCAGGGTGCCGTCGACCGAGTAGGTACGGATGTTGTCCGTCAGCTTGCTCATGATCGCAAGGTCCTGACGCATTTGATCGTCGGTCGGATACTGGTCTTTCTGTGGGTACTGGCCTTGCTGGAACGGCGAGTACGAAAAACCGGAGATCTGCTCGGGCCAGTTAGGGGCATTGACCGGGCGGTTGATCAGCGCCCAGAAGCCGGTGAACAGCGCGGCAATTGCCAGCACCACCACCAGGTTGAGTCCAAATTTACGCGATGACATGGCTATTTCGGGTTCCAAAGGGTGTGGAACGAAAAGAGGTGTCGGCCTGCGCCGAACGGCGCGCATCCTACACTGGCCTTTCACCGACCGTACAGCAAGCCGGGAAAAACCGGACATTGGGCAGTGCAACTCGTCGTAAGTTCTCTTACTTGTAGCTTGTAGTTTAAAACTTGTCGCTGTGTAGCCCTATAATGCGCGCCGGTTTTTGGGGTAATGGTCATGAGTACAGAAGATCCACGGTTTGCCGGCGTCGCCCGCTTGTATGGCATTGAAGGCCTGGAGCGCCTGAAGGCGGCCCATGTGGCCATCGTCGGCGTGGGCGGGGTGGGTTCGTGGGCGGCGGAAGCCATCGCTCGCTGCGGCGTGGGCGAGATTTCGCTGTTTGACCTCGATGATGTGTGCGTCAGCAACAGCAACCGTCAGCTGCATGCGCTGGACAGCACGGTGGGCAAGGCCAAGGTCGAGGTCATGGCCGAGCGCCTGAAAGGCATCAACCCGGATTGCACCGTGCACGCGGTGGCGGATTTCGTGACCCGCGAGACGATGGCCGAGTACATCACGCCGAACATCGACTGTGTGATCGACTGCATCGACAGTGTGAACGCCAAGGCCGCACTGATTGCCTGGTGCAAGCGGCGCAAGATCCAGATCATCACCACCGGCGGCGCGGGCGGGCAGATTGATCCGACGTTGATTCAGGTGTGTGACTTGAACCGTACGTTCAATGACCCGCTGGCGTCGAAGGTGCGCTCCACGTTGCGTCGCGATTATGGCTTCTCCCGCACTGTGACCCGCCACTACAGCGTGCCCTGCGTGTTCTCCACCGAACAGCTGCGTTACCCGAAGCCGGACGGCAGCATCTGTTTGCAGAAGAGTTTTGTCGGGGATGGCGTGAAGCTGGACTGTGCCGGCGGGTTTGGCGCGGTGATGATGGTGACTGCGACCTTCGGCATGGTGGCCGCGACCAAGGCGGTGGACAAGATAGTGGCCGGGGTGCGCCGGCCTGCTGACAGGGTCAAGGCCCCTTAGATCTCAGTCTGGAATGAGGATCAAAATGTGGGAGCGGGCTTGCTCGCGAAAGCGGTGTATCAGTCGACATCTCCGGTGACTGACACGCCGCCTTCGCGAGCAAGCCCGCTCCCACATTTAGTTTTGTGTGAGGCTCAGATGCCGCATGCGCTGCAGCACCGCATTCAACCCATTGCTGCGCGACGGCGATAACTGCCGCGACAGGCCCAGTTGTTCAAACCAGCCGGGCAAGTCGACGGCTTGCAGTTCGGCGGCAGACACACCGTTGACCCGCGCCAGCAACAACGCCACCAGCCCGCGTATCAGCCGTGCATCGCTGCTGGCGGCAAACTGCCAATGCCCATCCTGCAAGCGCCCCACCAGCCACACCAGGCTTTCACAGCCCTGCACCAGGTTGGCGTCGACCTTGTCTTCATCCGGCAAGGCGGGCAGCCGCTCGCCCCATTGCATCAGCAGGCGGGCTCGTTGCTCCCAACTGCCGACTGCCTGGAACGCTTCCAGCGCGACAACGGCCTCAGTCGGCAAGCTCATCGCAACATATCCAGGGCTTGATCCAGCGCTTCAAAAAAGCGCTCCAGGTCATCGGAGTCGTTGTACAGCGCCAATGACACCCGAATCGCCCCCGACAATCCCATCTGCTTGAGCAGCGGCATCGCACAATGATGGCCGGCGCGCACCGCAATCCCTTGTTCGGTCAGCAAGTGGGCGAGGTCGGCGTTGTGCACGCCTTCCACCACGAAGCTGGCCAGGGCGACGTGCGGCGACCCCAGCAAGCGCACGCCATTGCGCGCTTGCAAGCCACGCAACAGGTAGTCGTGCAGGGCGGCTTCGTGAGCCGTCACCGCCTGCTGGTCCAGGGAACTCAGGTAATCCAGGGTTGCCCCCAGGCCGATCACGCTGGCGATCGGCGGAGTCCCGGCTTCGAAACCGAGGGGCGCCGGGCGGAAACTGGCGCTTTGATAATCAGCCTGCTGCACCATCTCGCCCCCAAACTGCCAGTGGCGCAGGTGATGCAGGGCTTCGGTGCGGCCATACAGCACGCCGACGCCGTCCGGCCCATAGAGTTTATGGCTGGAAAACACGTAGAAGTCGCAGCCCAGGGCCTGCATATCATGGCGACCATGTACGATGCCCTGGGCGCCATCGACCACCGTCAGTGCATCGTGGGCCTTGGCCAGCGCCAGCAGTTGCGGCAACGGCTGCCAGGCGCCAAGTACGTTGGACAGTTGGCTCACCGCCAGCAGGCGGGTGCGCGGGCCGATCAGTTGGGCGGCGGCTTGCAGGTCGATCAAGCCGCCAGCGTCAAGCGGCAGTACCACCAGCGCCAGCTCGCGACGCTTGGCCAGTTGCTGCCACGGCAGCAGGTTGGCGTGGTGCTCCAGGGCGCTGATGACAATCTCGTCGCCCGGGTTGAATAGGTGCTCAAGGCCATAAGCCAGGAGGTTCAGCGCCGATGTCGCGCCGTGGGTGAAGATGATTTGCCCCTCGTCACCGACGTTCAGCCACTGTGCCACCTTGCTGCGACTGTCCTCGAAAGCCTGGGTCGCGTGGGCGCCCGGCAAATGCTGGGCACGGTGCACATTGGCTGCGCCATTGGCGTAGTAATGGCTGATGGCGTCCAGCAGGGCTTGAGGTTTTTGCGTGGTGGCGGCGTTGTCCAGATAGGTCTGGTCTTGCCGTTGCAGGGTGGCGATGGCCGGAAAATCGGCGCGCCAGGGAGAGGGCACAAGCATGGTGATCAAGACTCGTATAAACGGCCCGCACCGGTCAGGCGCGGGCCGTTAGTGGCATCGAGTCGCTGCTTAGTTGTGAGCGTGCAGCGCTGCGTTCAGTTCGATGGCCGATTTGTGGGTTTTGCACTCCACGGCACCGGTCTCGGAGTTGCGGCGGAACAGCAGGTCCGGTTGGCCGGCCAGCTCGCGGGCCTTGACCACCTTGACCAGCTGGTTCTGCTCGTCCAGCAGCGCAACCTTGGTGCCGGCGGTCACGTACAGGCCCGACTCCACGGTGTTGCGGTCGCCCAACGGGATACCGATACCGGCGTTGGCGCCGATCAGGCAGCCTTCGCCGACCTTGATCACGATGTTGCCGCCACCCGACAGGGTGCCCATGGTGGAGCAACCGCCGCCCAGGTCCGAACCCTTGCCGACGAACACGCCAGCCGACACGCGGCCTTCGATCATGCCCGGGCCTTCGGTACCGGCGTTGAAGTTGACGAAACCTTCGTGCATCACGGTGGTGCCTTCGCCTACGTAGGCGCCCAGGCGGATGCGCGCGGCATCAGCGATACGCACGCCGCTCGGCACCACGTAGTCGGTCATTTTCGGGAACTTGTCCACCGAGAACACTTCCAGCAGGTCGCCACGCAGGCGCGCTTCCAGTTGACGCTCGGCCAGCTCATTGATGTCGATTGCGCCCTGGCTGGTCCAGGCCACGTTCGGCAACTGCGGGAACACACCGGCCAGGCTCAGGCCGTGAGGCTTGACCAGGCGATGGGACAGCAGGTGCAGCTTGAGGTAGGCCTCAGGCGTGGAGGTCAGTGCGGCGTCTTCGGCCAGCAGGGTGGCGACCAGCGGCGTGTGGCTTTCAGCCAGGCGGCTCAACAGGGCGGCTTGGGCAGCGTCGACGCCCTTGAGCGCGTCAGCCAGTTGCAGGGCCTGGGTGACGGTGAAAGTGATCGCCTGGTTGCCTTCGGTGTAACCGAGGATCGGCGCGATGGCCGCGATGATTTCAGCCGATGGATTGAGCAGCGGTTGTGCGTAAAACACTTCCAGCCAAGCACCTTGGCGGTTCTGAGTGCCGACGCCGAAGCCCAGGCTGAACAGGGAATTGGACATGCTGTTACCTCTACAAAAATGGAGTGGGCTGGCCTACTTGAGGGCCGCCGAATAGCTATCTGGCTTGAAGCCAATCAGGGTTTTGTCACCGAGATCAAGCACCGGGCGCTTGATCATCGAGGGTTGCGCGAGCATCAATTCAATGGCTTTCGCTTGGTCGAGATCGGCTTTGCGTTCGTCTTCGAGTTTGCGAAAGGTGGTGCCCGCACGGTTCAAAACCACCTGCCAACCGTGCTCATTGCACCATTGGGTCAAGTGTTCGCGGTCGATACCGGCCGTCTTGTAGTCATGAAACTCATACTGGATAGCGTGCTCATCGAGCCAGGTGCGCGCCTTTTTCATGGTGTCGCAGGCTTTGATGCCGAAAAGGTGCAACGTTTTGCTTGAAGCGGTCAAGGAATTGCCCCCCTTTGGGCTCACGCAGATTAAAGGTCACGGATTATGCCATGGCCAGCGGCTTTCGGCGCCGCTCGTCACACTTACGTTTTGCTCGTGTGCGACTTTTGTGCAAAGGCCATCGCGCAGCATAGGCGGCTAATATGGCACTTCAACGGCGAGTTGTTGCCTGATGTGTGTTGTTGCAAGTTGATTGTCTGGGAATCCCGCGTTATGCAAACCGCCTACACCGTACTTATCCTGCTGATGCTGGTCAGCGTTTCGCGCCTTGTCGGGCGTATCATCCCACTGCCGTTGCCACTGGTGCAGATCGCCGCCGGTGCGTTGCTGGCCTGGCCGACCCTGGGGCTGCATGTCGCCCTGGACCCTGAGTTGTTTCTTTTCCTGTTTCTGCCGCCGCTGCTGTTCTCTGATGGCTGGCGCATGCCCAAGCGTGAATTGTGGCGCCTGCGCGGGCCGATCCTGACGCTGGCGGTGGGGTTGGTGCTGTTTACGGTGGTGGGGGCCGGTTACTTCATTCACTGGTTGTTGCCGAGTATTCCCCTGCCGGTGGCCTTCGCCCTGGCGGCCGTGTTGTCGCCGACGGATGCCGTGGCGGTGTCGGCCATTTCCCAGAACCGCTTGCCGACGCCACTGATGCACATGCTCCAGGGCGAGGCGTTGATGAATGATGCCTCGGGCCTGGTGACCTTCAAGTTCGCCCTGGCGGCGGCGCTGACCGGCGTGTTCTCGCTGGCGGATGCGAGCCTCACCTTTGTGCTGGTGGCCGTGGGTGGCCTGGCGGTCGGTGTGGCGTTGAGCTGGCTGGTCGGCCGCCTGCGTGCCTGGATGATCGCCCGGGGCTGGGACGACCCGGCGACGCACGTGGTGTTCATGTTGTTGCTGCCATTCGCCGCCTACGTGCTGGCCGAACGCCTTGGCGCCTCGGGCATCCTGTCGGCGGTGGCTGCGGGCATGATGCAAAGCTGGCTCGACCTGCTGCCGCGCCAGACCAGCACCCGGTTGCTCAACCGCAGCGTCTGGTCGCTGCTGGAGTTTGCGTTCAACGGCTTGATCTTCCTGCTGCTGGGCCTGCAACTGCCGGACATCATCAAGGCGGTGGTCAGCCATGAGCCGACGCTGTGGCCGACCTTGTTGTATCGCTGCCTGGACGTGATCGCGATTTTCCTGGTGCTGGTGGTGTTGCGGTTTATCTGGGTGCAAAGCATCTGGCGACTGTCGGGTTTATTGCGCCGGATTCGTGGGAAAAGTGAGCTGACGCTGGTGCCCACCGCGCGGTCCTGCTGGTTGCTGACCGTCGGTGGCGTACGCGGTGCCGTGACCCTGGCGGGTGTGATGTCGGTACCGTTACTGCTTGCACCGGGGCGGGATTTTCCCGAGCGCGACCTGCTGATCTTCATCGCCGCCGGTGTGATCCTGCTTTCGCTCGTCGCGGCCTGCATCGCTTTGCCGCTGCTGTTGCGCGGCATCGAGAAGAGCCCGGATGAGAAACGCCACAATGAAGTGCGCGAGGCCTGGAAGAAGACCGCTGTGGCTGCTATCCATGCCCTGGAAGCCGAAGAACCCGCTGAAGCTGCACCCCAGGATGCCGCCCAGGCAGCCTTGGCCACCGAGCTCAAGGCGCGGTTGATGTCGGAGTATCGTCATCAACTGGAAGTGTTCAACGATTCGGCCGAAGCCCAGGCGCTGGCGTTGCAGATGGATCAACTGGAGCGCAAGTTGCGGCTCAAGGCCCTGCGGGCGCAGCGTCTGGAACTGTATAGCCTGAGCCGTCACCATCAGATTGGTGATGATGTGCTACGGGAGGTGTTGGCGGATCTGGATATGAGCGAGGCGAATCTGGGTCATATCAAATAACACTGCGGTGCTTGCTTGTGGCGAGGGAGCTTGCTCCCGCTGGGCTGCGTAGCGGCCCCAAAAAAGCGGGAGCGCTGCGCACTCCAGCGGGAGCAAGCTCCCTCGCCACATTCAGCGCAGTTATTTATTGCGGGTAATAAAGTCGCGAATCCGCGTCGCCGCTTCCACGCACTCCGCCAGCGGCGCGACCAGCGCCAGGCGCACACGCCCGGCGCCCGGGTTGACCCCGTCCACTTCCCGCGACAGGTACGAGCCCGGTACCACGGTCACGTGTTCTTCCACGAACAAGTCCCGGCAGAACGCCGCATCGTCGCCCTTCACATTCGGCCACAGGTAGAAGCCGCCGTCCGGGTTTTGCACGTCCAGCACCGGCTTCAGGATCGCCAGCACCGCATCGAACTTCTCCCGGTACAGGTCACGGTTGGCCTGCACGTGGGCTTCGTCCTGCCAGGCAGCAATGCTCGCCAGTTGGGTTTGCACCGGCATCGCGCAACCGTGGTAGGTGCGGTACAGCAGGAAGCCCTTGAGGATTTCGGCATCGCCGGCCACAAAGCCCGAGCGCAGGCCCGGCAGGTTGGAGCGCTTGGACAGGCTGTGGAACACCACGCAACGCTTGAAGTCCTGGCGGCCCAGTTCCACGCAAGCGCTGAGCAGGCCTGGCGGCGGGGTTTGTTCGTCGAAGTACAGCTCGCTGTAGCACTCGTCGGCGGCGATCACGAAGTCGTATTCGTCAGCCAGGGCGATCAGCTTTTTCAGGGTGTCGACGGGAATCAGTGCACCGGTGGGGTTGCCTGGCGAGCACAGGAACAGGATCTGGCAGCGTTTCCAGATGTCCGGCGATACCGCGTCGAAATCCGGGTTGAAGCCGTTTTCATCCAGGCACGGCAGGTAATGCGGCTTGGCCCCGGCGAGGAACGCAGCCCCTTCGTAGATCTGGTAGAACGGGTTCGGGCTGACCACCAGCGCGTCGTCGCCGCGGTTGACCACGGTCTGGGTGAAGGCGAACAGCGCTTCACGGGTGCCGTTCACCGGCAGGATGTTGCGCGCCGGGTCAAGCCAGCCCTTGGGCACGCTGAAACGGCGTTCACACCAGGCGCCAATGGCTTCGCGCAGGGCGGGAATGCCCAGGGTGGTGGGGTACACCGCCATCTGGTCCAGGTTGTTGGCCAGCGCCTCGGCGACAAACTGCGGGGATTTGTGCTTCGGCTCACCGATGGACAGGGCGATGGGGCGTTTGTCCGGGTTCGGCGTGACGCTGCCCAGCAGGACGCGCAATTTCTCGAACGGGTAGGGCTGCAGTTGGTTCAGGGCGTTGTTCATCGATAAATCTCGTTCAATTCATTGGAAGCTGAAAATGGGCGGTCGGTCAGATGCTCAAGCGTGACATCTCGACGCCGGTCTCCTGATTGACGCTCAACTGCTGGACGATGGCTTCCTGCAAGCGTCGGCACAGTTCAGGGTCGGAAAGCGGCTGGTTGTCGGCATCGGTAATGAAGAACACGTCTTCCACCCGCTCGCCCAGGGTCGCAATCTTGGCGTTCTGCAACGACAGGTCGAACTCCAGGAAGATCGTGCCGATCCGTGCCAGCAGGCCCGGGCGGTCCGGCGCGCTGAGTTCCAGCACCGTCACCGGGCGCTGGGCGTCGTTGTGGATGGTCACCTCGGGGGCAAAAGCAAAGTGCTTGAGCTGGCGCGGCACCCGACGCTGGATGATGGTCGGGTAGTCGTCAGGATTGCGCAGCGCGTCGGTGAGGCCTTTGCGGATCTTTTTCACCCGCTCCGGGTTGTCGCCGATGGACTCGCCTTCTGTGTCGAGCACGATGTAGGTGTCGAGGGTGAACTGGCTGCTGGAGGTGATGACCCGGGCGTCGTGAATGTTCAGGTTGAGCTGGTCCATCGCCGCCACGGTCACGGCGAAGAAGTCGTGCTGGTCGGGCGCGTAGATGAAGATCTGGGTGCCACCCTCGAACTCGCGCTGGGTGGTTTCCTTGATCAGCACCAGTGGGCCGCCATCGGCCGGCTGCTGCAGGATCGCGTCGCTGTGCCAGGCCACGTCGCCGGCGGTGTGGCGCAGGAAGTAGTCGTCTCCCAGTTGCGACCAGAGTTGCTCGACGTCGTCCGGGTCATTGCCGCCACGCACCAGAATATCCAGGGCCGCGCTTTGGGTGCGGCGGATCTGTTCTTCGCGGTCCACCGGGTTCTCGAGGCCGCGACGCAGCGCGCGCTTGGTCTCGGTGTAGAGCTGGCGCAACAGGCTGGCGCGCCAGGAGTTCCACAGCGTCGGGTTGGTGGCGTTGATGTCGGACACGGTGAGCACGTACAGGTAGTCGAGGCGGGTTTCATCGCCGACGGCCTGGGCAAAATCGTGGATCACCTGCGGGTCGGACAAGTCCTTGCGCTGGGCGGTGGTGGACATCACCAGGTGGTTCTGCACCAGCCACACGATCAGGCGGCTGTCCCACAGCGGCAACTGGTGACGCTGGCAGAACGCTTCGGCGTCCACTGCGCCAATTTCCGAGTGATCACCATGCCGGCCCTTGCCGATGTCGTGGTACAGGCCGGCGAGGTAGATCAATTCCGGCTTGGGCAGACGCGCCATGAGCTTGCTGGCCAGCGGGAATTTCTCTGACACCTGGGTGTACTGCAACTTACGCAGGTGCTTGATCAGGTTCAGGGTGTGGGCGTCCACCGTGTAGATGTGGAACAGGTCGTGCTGCATCTGCCCGACGATAAAACCGAACTCCGGCAGGTAGCGCCCCAGGATCCCGTAGCGGTTCATGCGCCGCAGGTTGCGGTGGATGCCGATCTTGCACTTGAACAGCTCGATAAACAGGCTGGTATTGCGGATGTCGTGGCGGAAATCGTCGTCGATCAGGTGACGGTTTTCCCGCAGCAGGCGAATGGTGTCGGCGCGTACGCCCTTGATTTCCGGCTGCTGGGCCATCAACACGAAGATTTCCAGCATGGCGAACGGCGTGCGTTTGAACACGTTGTCGTTGCGTGCCTCGATATAGCCATCGTGGAGCTGGAAGCGCGCGTTGATCGGCTGCGGCGGTGCTTCGTCTTCCGGGGCCAGGATCACTTCTTCGAAGTGCTGGATGATCAGGTCGCTGAGCTGGGCAATGCTCATCACCACGCGGTAGTACTGCTGCATGAAACTTTCGATGCTGGTCTTCGCGTCTTCGCCTTCAAACCCCAGCAGGGTGGCGATGGAGCGCTGGTGGTCGAACAGCAGGCGGTCCTCGGAGCGCCCGGCCAGCATGTGCAGCGCGTAGCGCACTTTCCAGAGGAATTCCTGGGAGGAGGCCAGCAGGGCGTTTTCGCTCTCCACCAGGAAGCCTTCCCCGGCCAGGGCGCGCAGGTTCAGGGTGCCGTACTGGCGACGGGCGACCCACAAAATCGTCTGGATGTCCCGCAGCCCGCCCGGTGAGCCTTTGACGTTGGGTTCCAGGTTGTATTCGGTGTCGTTGTACTTGTGGTGCCGGGCTTTCTGCTCGGCACGCTTGGCCAGGAAGAAGTCCTTGCTTGGCCACATGTGCGCGGTGCTGGTGACTTCCAGCATGCGCTGGCGCAGGCGCTCGGGGCCGGCGATGGTGCGGCTTTCCATCAGGTTGGTGATCACCGTCAGGTCGGCGCGGGCTTCCTGGGCACACTCGTCCACCGAGCGTACGCTTTGGCCGACTTCCAGGCCGATGTCCCACAACAGCGTCAGAAAACGCTCGATGGAGTCGCGAAAGATCTCGTGATCGGCGCTGTCCAGCAAGATCAGCAGGTCGATGTCGGAGTAGGGGTGCAGTTCGCCACGGCCGTAGCCGCCGACCGCCACCAGGGCGATATCGGCGTCTTCACTCCAGCTGAACTGTTCCCAGGCCTTTTGCAGGATGTTGTCGACGAACCAGGCGCGGTCCTCGATCAGCCGGCGGATATCGCGGCCGGTACGAAAGCGCCCGTCGAGCACCTCGCGGGCCTGACGAATGGCCTTCTTGAAGGCGGCGATGGGGCTGGCCTTCAGTGCCAGTTCCGCCTGGAACTGGCCACGGTCGAAGAGTTCGGGATCCACCTGGGGCATCGATCGGTTTTCCTTTCTATCTATGGGTCACAGCGTCGCTATTAGAAAACCGGTGCAAACATTACGCCGAAACGCGGGGAATCGTGTCGTCGGCACGCAGGGTGAAGATCTCGTAGCCGGTGTCGGTCACCAGCAGGGTGTGTTCCCACTGCGCCGAGAGCTTGCGGTCCTTGGTGATGGCGGTCCAGCCGTCGCCCAGCACCTTGGTGTCGGCCTTGCCCTGGTTGATCATCGGCTCGATGGTGAAGGTCATGCCTGCCTTGAGTTCCATGCCGGTGCCGGCGCGGCCGTAGTGCAGGATCTGTGGCTCTTCGTGGAACACCTTGCCGATGCCGTGGCCGCAGAACTCGCGCACCACCGAGAAGCCGTTCTTTTCAGCGTGCTTCTGGATGATTTCACCGATGTCGCCCAGGCGGCAGCCAGGCTTGACGATCTCGATGGCCTTGTACATGCATTCCTGGGTGACTTGCGACAGGCGCTCGGCCCAGACTGGCACGGTGCCGACGTGGAACATGCGGCTGGTGTCGCCGTGGTAGCCGTCCTTGATGACGGTGACGTCGATGTTCAGGGTGTCGCCGTCCTTCAACGGCTTGTCGCCGGGAATCCCGTGGCACACCACGTGGTTGATCGAGGTGCAGATCGACTTGGGGAAACCCTTGTAGTTCAGCGGCGCAGGGATGGCCTTTTGCACGTCGACGATATAGTCGTGGCAAATGCGGTCCAGCGCTTCGGTGGTGACGCCGGGCTTGACGTGTTCGGCAATCATTTCCAGGACGTCGGCAGCCAGTTTGCCGGCAACACGCATGCCAGCGATATCTTCGGCGGTTTTGAGGGTGACGGTCATACAGGCTCTCTCTAGCGCGACGCGCTGAAATCAATACGGTTTACGGGTGTGCGACAAAAGGTTGCAGAATTCGCACAAGCCCAAAAAACGCGATTCTAGCAGACGCAAGGGTGAAACCATGAGCGTCTGGCGATCGCTTCTGTCTATAAGGATGGGGGCATTCTGGCTCTATTCAAAGGCTTAGGCAAAAGCGACTGACGGCAAATGTGATTGCGGGTTTCGTTTTTGCAAGCTCTGTGGTATAAAATGCGCCGCTTTCCGGGGATACCCCGCAAAGCTTAAATCCACACACGTGTCGACACGATGACCTGGGTGCCGGAGGCGAATGCCGCTGGTTGGTCATTGGGATACGTGGAGGCCAAACCCGACTTATTAAGGAACTATCATGTCCCAAGTCAACATGCGCGATATGCTGAAGGCCGGTGTGCACTTCGGTCACCAGACCCGTTACTGGAACCCGAAAATGGGTAAATACATTTTCGGCGCGCGTAACAAGATCCACATCATCAACCTTGAAAAAACCCTGCCAATGTTCAACGAAGCTCTGACTTTCGTAGAGCGCCTGGCCCAGGGCAAAAACAAGATTCTGTTCGTCGGCACCAAGCGTTCCGCTGGCAAGATCGTTGCTGAAGAAGCAGCACGTTGCGGTTCGCCGTACGTCGATCACCGCTGGTTGGGCGGCATGCTGACCAACTTCAAAACCATCCGTGCTTCCATCAAGCGTCTGCGTGACCTTGAAGTGCAAGCCGAAGACGGTACTTTCGCCAAGCTGACCAAGAAAGAGGCGCTGATGCGCACTCGCGACCTGGAAAAGCTCGATCGTTCCCTGGGTGGTATCAAGGACATGGGCGGTCTGCCTGACGCACTGTTCGTTATCGACGTTGATCACGAGCGCATCGCGATCACCGAAGCCAACAAGCTGGGCATCCCGGTTATCGGCGTAGTCGATACCAACAGCAGCCCGGAAGGCGTTGACTACATCATCCCAGGCAACGATGACGCAATCCGCGCTATCCAGCTGTACATGGGTTCGATGGCTGACGCTGTAATCCGTGGTCGCAACCACGTTGCTGGCGGTACCGAGCAGTTCGTTGAAGAAGCTCCGGTAGCTGCAGCTGAGTAACTGACGCCTTGGCGTTGACTCAGTAAGCAAAAAGGGGGCTTGGCCCCCTTTTTGCCACCTCGAAAACCATTTGTCGGCAGCGCAGCTACAACATTTGTAACGTGCAGCGGCCTACAAGGGTGGTTCGGGAAGAATTGATCGCCCGTTCAATCGGGTGGAATGGTTGAAAACCTATCCAAGAGGATTTTGAAAATGGCAGAGATTACTGCAGCGTTGGTTAAAGAACTGCGTGAGCGTACCGGCGAAGGCATGATGGATTGCAAAAAGGCCTTGACCAAGGCCGGCGGCGACATCGAAAAAGCCATTGATGACATGCGTGCTTCGGGCGCCATCAAGGCTGCCAAGAAAGCAGGCAACGTCGCTGCTGAAGGCGCCATCGCAATCAAGGAAGACGGCAAATCGGCCGTTATCCTGGAAGTTAACTCGCAGACCGACTTCCTGGCCCTGCAAGACGACTTCAAGAACTTCGTCGCTGCCAGCGTTGAAAAAGCATTCGCTGACAAGCTGACCGACGCCGCTCCGCTGATCGAAGCTCAAGAAGCTGATCGTCTGGTTCTGGTGGGTAAAGTAGGCGAGAACGTTAACATTCGTCGCCTGACCCGCGTTGAAGGTGACGTTGTGGGTGCTTACCTGCACGGCAACAAGATCGGTGTTGTGGTTGCCCTGAAAGGCGGCAACGTTGAACTGGCCAAAGACATCGCTATGCACGTAGCGGCCAGCAACCCTGAATTCCTGCTGCCATCGGAAGTTTCTGCTGAAGCCATCGAACGCGAGAAAGCCGTGTTCCTGCAGCTGAACGAAGAGAAAATCAAAGGCAAGCCTGAAAACATCGTTGAAAACATGGTCAAGGGCCGTATCAGCAAGTTCCTGGCTGAGGCTTCCCTGGTTGAGCAGGCGTTCGTCAAGAACCCTGAAATCAAGGTTGGCGAATTGGCCAAGAAAGCCGGTGCTGAAATCGTTTCCTTCACCTACTACAAAGTAGGCGACGGCATCGAGAAGCCGGTCGACAACTTCGCTGAAGAAGTTGCTGCCCAGCTGGCTGCCACCAAGAAGTAAGACAGTTTTTAACTGTCGCCCAAAAGAGGCTGCCCGCTTACGCGCGCAGCCTCTTTTCAAATGGGGTGATCGATTTTTATTGGTTTCCCTTTGGAACTGGCTTACAAAGCCGTGTTCCGATGGCGCTGTGACAGCGTCAAGCTAGAGTGAACGCAGGCCGTAAACGGCTTGCCAAGAATTTTCAAAAAATACGCCGCAGGAGAGATTCGCAATGGCTCAGCAGGGCAGTGGTCATCAGGCTCGCTATAAACGCATTCTACTCAAGCTTAGCGGCGAGGCCCTGATGGGCTCGGAAGAGTTTGGGATCGATCCCAAAGTACTCGATCGCATGGCGCTGGAAGTCGGCCAACTGGTCGGTATCGGTGTCCAGGTCGGTCTGGTGATCGGCGGCGGCAACCTGTTCCGTGGCGCGGCACTCAGCGCTGCCGGCATGGATCGGGTGACAGGCGACCACATGGGCATGCTGGCCACTGTGATGAACGCCCTGGCCATGCGTGATGCGCTGGAGCGCGCCAATATCACCGCGATCGTGATGTCGGCTATTTCCATGGTTGGCGTAACGGATCACTATGATCGTCGCAAGGCCATGCGTCACCTGGATGCCAAGGAAGTCGTGATTTTTGCGGCCGGTACCGGCAACCCATTCTTTACCACCGATTCGGCAGCTTGCCTGCGTGGTATCGAGATCAACGCGGACGTGGTGCTCAAGGCCACCAAGGTTGACGGTGTCTACACTGCAGACCCATTCAAAGACCCGCATGCCGAGAAGTTCGATCATCTGACTTATGATGAAGTACTGGATCGCAAGCTGGGCGTGATGGACCTGACGGCAATTTGCTTGTGCCGCGACCACAAGATGCCGCTGCGCGTATTTAACATGAACAAGCCCGGCGCCCTGCTGAACATCGTACACGGCGGCGCGGAAGGGACTCTGATCGAGGAAATCGAACAATGATCAACGAAATCAAAAAAGACGCTCAAGAGCGCATGCAAAAATCCCTGGAATCCCTGAACCATGCGTTTGGCCAGATTCGTACCGGCAAGGCCCACCCAAGCATCCTGGGTAGCGTGATGGTGCCTTACTACGGCGCTGATACCTCGATCACCCAAGTGGCCAACATCACTGTAAAAGATTCGCGCACCCTGCAAGTCGTTGCTTTCGAGCGCAACATGCTCGGCGCCGTCGACAAGGCCATCCAGAGCGCCGGTTTGAACCTCAATCCGACCAACCTGGGCGAATTGCTGCTGATCTCCATGCCTGCCCTGACCGAAGAAACCCGCAAGGGCTTCACCAAGCAGGCGCGCAGTGCAGCGGAAGACGCACGTGTTGCCGTGCGCAACATCCGTCGTGATGCCTTGGGTGACCTGAAGAAGCTGGTCAAGGACAAGGAAATCAGCGAAGACGAAGAGCGCCGTGCCGTTGCTGATATCGACAAGCTGACTAAAGATGCCGAGGCCCAGATCACCAAGGCCACGGAAGATAAAGAAAAGGACCTGATGGCCGTATAAGGGGTCAGGACGCCTTCATGGAAAAGACCAAGCAGACTGTGCCCTCCGTGGTGCCGCGCCATGTCGCGATCATCATGGACGGGAATAATCGCTGGGCGAAGAAGCGCTTTATGCCGGGCGTTGCCGGGCATAAGGCGGGTGTCGACGCTGTACGAGCCGTGATTGAGGTGTGCGCCGAGGCCAAGGTCGAAGTATTGACCCTGTTCGCGTTCTCCAGTGAAAACTGGCAGCGCCCGGCCGAGGAGGTCAGTGCCTTGATGGACCTGTTCTTCAAGGCCCTGCGCCGCGAGGCCAAGCGCCTGAACGAGAACAACATCAGCCTGCGTATCATCGGTGACCGTTCGCGGTTTCATCCGGAGCTGCAGGCGGCCATGCGCGAAGCCGAGGCGATCACTGCCGGCAGCAACCGTTTTGTGCTGCAGATCGCAGCCAACTACGGCGGCCAGTGGGATATTGCCCAGGCCGCGCAGCGTCTAGCGCGGGAAGTGCAGGCCGGCCATCTGCGCCCGGAAGACATCACCCCCGAACTCTTGCAAACCTGCCTGGTGACCGGCGACCTGCCGTTGCCGGACCTGTGCATTCGTACCGGTGGCGACCATCGCATCAGCAACTTCCTGTTGTGGCAGTTGGCCTATACCGAACTGTACTTCTCCGACCTGTTCTGGCCGGACTTCAAACACGATGCCATGCGCAATGCGCTGGCCGATTTCGCTTCCCGTCAGCGTCGCTTCGGTAAAACGAGCGAGCAGATCGAAGCTGGAGCCCGGGTTTAATGCTTAAACAACGAATCATCACGGCGCTGATCCTGCTGCCTATTGCCCTGTGCGGGTTTTTCCTGCTTGAAGGTGCGAACTTCGCGCTGTTCATCGGCCTGGTTGTGACCCTGGGTGCCTGGGAATGGGCGCGCCTGGCGGGTTTCGCCGCGCAGTTGCCTCGTGTGATGTATGCCGCTGTCGTGGCGTTGTTGATGTTCCTGATGTACATCCTGCCGGACGTGGCGCCCTGGGTGCTGGGTGCGGCGGTGTTGTGGTGGGCGTTGGCGACCTATCTGGTGCTGACCTATCCGGGCACCAGCAGTCACTGGTCCAGTGTTGCCTGCAAGCTGGTGATTGGCCTTTTGATTCTGTTGCCTGCCTGGCAGGGCCTGGTCTACATCAAGCACATGCAACTGGGTAACTGGCTGATCATGGCGGTGATGGTTCTGGTGTGGGGTGCCGATATCGGCGCCTATTTCTCCGGGCGTGCCTTCGGCAAGCGCAAGCTGGCGCCGGCGGTCAGTCCGGGCAAAAGCTGGGAAGGCGTGTATGGCGGCCTGGCGTTGACCCTGGTGATTACCGTGGTGGTCGGTGTGGTGCGTGGCTGGACCGTCAAGGAAATGCTACTGGGCCTGGTGGGCGCAGCCGTGGTGGTGTTCATCTCGGTGGTCGGTGACCTGACCGAAAGCATGTTCAAGCGCCAGGCCGGGATCAAGGACAGCAGTAACCTGCTGCCGGGTCACGGTGGCGTGCTGGACCGTATCGACAGCCTGACTGCCGCGATCCCGATCTTTGCCGTATTGCTGTGGATGGCTGCCTCGTGAGCCGCCTGCAACAGGTAACCGTGCTGGGCGCTACCGGCTCGGTGGGGCTAAGCACCCTGGATGTGATTGCCCGTCATCCCGAGCGTTATCAAGTATTCGCCTTGACCGGTTTCAGTCGCCTGAGTGAACTGCTGGCACTGTGTGTGCGGCACGCGCCGCAATACGCAGTAGTGCCCGAAGCGGCAGTTGCACGTGGTTTGCAGGATGACTTGCGCGCTGCGGGCCTGGCGACTCAGGTATTGGTGGGGGAGGAGGGGTTGTGCCAGGTTTCGGCAGACCCTGAGGTCGACACCGTGGTTGCGGCGATTGTCGGCGCTGCCGGCTTGCGCCCGACCCTGGCGGCCGTTGATGCGGGCAAGAAGATTCTGCTGGCCAACAAAGAAGCCCTGGTGATGTCCGGGGCACTCTTCATGCAGGCGGTGCGCAAGAGCGGCGCCGTGCTGTTGCCGCTCGACAGCGAGCACAACGCGATTTTCCAATGCATGCCGGGTGATTTCGCCCGCGGGTTGAGCCAGGTCGGCGTGCGCCGGATTCTGCTGACAGCCTCCGGTGGCCCGTTCCGGCAGACGCCGCTGGCCGATCTGGAACATGTTTCTCCCGATCAGGCGTGCGCTCACCCGAACTGGTCCATGGGGCGCAAGATCTCGGTGGATTCAGCGAGCATGATGAACAAGGGCCTGGAGCTGATTGAGGCCTGCTGGTTGTTCGATGCCCGGCCGGACCAGGTCGAGGTGGTGATCCACCCGCAAAGTGTGATTCATTCCCTGGTGGACTATGTGGATGGCTCGGTATTGGCCCAACTGGGCAATCCGGACATGCGTACGCCGATCGCCAATGCCCTGGCATGGCCTGAGCGGATTGACTCGGGTGTTGCGCCGCTGGATCTGTTTGCCATTGCCCGTCTGGACTTCGAAGCGCCCGACGAGCAACGCTTCCCTTGCCTGCGTCTTGCGCGGCAAGCTGCGGAGGCGGGTAACAGTGCCCCGGCGATGCTGAATGCGGCCAATGAAGTGGCTGTGGCGGCGTTTCTGGACCGGCGCATCCGCTTTCCGCAGATCGCGGGTATCATCGAGGACGTTTTGAGCCTTGAGCCCGTCGTCCCGGTGAATGATCTGGGCGCGGTGTTCGAAGCGGATGCAAAGGCCCGGGCCTTGACCGAGCAGTGGTTGAGCCGCAATACGCGTTAGCCTCTGGGTGTGTTCAAGCCTTCAGGCACTGGATTGAAATGCGGAGAAATTAGATGAGTGCGCTCTACATGATTGTCGGCACCCTGGTTGCTCTGGGTGTGCTGGTTACCTTCCACGAGTTCGGCCATTTCTGGGTCGCGCGTCGTTGCGGCGTCAAGGTACTGCGCTTTTCCGTAGGCTTCGGCATGCCGTTGCTGCGCTGGCACGACCGTCGTGGCACCGAGTTCGTAATTGCGGCCATTCCATTGGGCGGCTACGTCAAGATGCTCGACGAGCGCGAAGGCGAAGTGCCGGCTGATCAGTTGGATCAATCCTTCAACCGCAAGACCGTTCGTCAGCGCATCGCCATCGTCGCGGCAGGCCCGATCGCGAATTTCCTGTTGGCGATGGTGTTCTTCTGGGTCCTGGCCATGTTGGGTAGCCAGCAGGTGCGTCCGGTGATCGGTGCCGTCGAGGCCGACAGCATGGCGGCGAAGGCCGGCCTGACTGCCGGGCAAGAAATTGTTGCAGTTGATGGCGAGCCAACCACCGGCTGGGGTGCCGTCAATTTGCAGTTGGTGCGTCGCCTGGGTGAAAGCGGCATCGTAAAACTGGTGGTGCGCGATCAGGATTCCACCACCGAAACCTCGCGCGAGCTGGCCCTGGACCACTGGCTGAAAGGCTCCGATGAGCCTGACCCGATCAAATCCCTGGGCATTCGCCCATGGCGTCCGGCCTTGCCGCCGGTGCTGGCGGAGCTGGATCCGAAGGGGCCGGCCCAGGCCGCGGGTCTGAAAACCGGTGATCGCCTGCTGGCCCTCGATGGCCAGGCGCTGAGTGACTGGCAGCAGGTGGTCGACCTAGTGCGTGTACGCCCTGATACCAAAATTGTGCTGAAAGTTGAGCGCGATGGTGCTCAAATCGACGTCCCTGTGACCCTGGCGGTTCGTGGGGAAGCCAAGGCGGCCGGGGGTTACCTGGGGGCCGGCGTCAAAGGTGTCGATTGGCCACCTTCGATGGTTCGAGAGGTCAGCTTCGGGCCGTTGGCAGCGATTGGCGAGGGTGCGAGACGCACCTGGACCATGAGTGTGCTGACCCTCGATTCCCTCAAGAAAATGTTGTTCGGCGAGCTCTCGGTAAAAAACTTGAGTGGACCGATAACCATTGCTAAAGTGGCGGGCGCTTCTGCCCAGTCGGGCGTTGTAGATTTCCTGAATTTCCTGGCTTATCTGAGTATTAGCCTTGGGGTTCTGAATTTGTTGCCCATTCCAGTATTGGATGGGGGGCATCTGTTGTTTTATCTGGTCGAGTGGGCGCGTGGTCGCCCCTTGTCGGATCGGGTGCAGGGTTGGGGGATACAGATCGGTATCAGTTTGGTGGTCGGGGTGATGTTATTAGCCCTGGTCAACGATCTGGGACGACTGTAACGCTTCGCTGAATTGCGAATCTGCCGCATTTTGCGGCAGTTTGTTTATTGCCAGTTGGAATAAGAAAGGACTTCATGAAACGTCTGCTGCTAACTGCGGTTCTCACCGTATTGATGATCGCCGAAGTTCACGCCGAGTCCTTCACCATCTCCGATATTCGCGTCAACGGCCTCCAGCGGGTTTCCGCGGGTAGCGTCTTTGGTGCCTTGCCGTTGAACGTCGGGGAACAGGCTGATGACCGTCGCCTGGTGGAATCCACTCGTGCGCTGTTCAAAACCGGGTTCTTTCAAGATATCCAACTGGGTCGCGAAGGTAACGTCCTCGTCATTACTGTCGTCGAGCGACCTTCTGTCGCCAGTATCGAGATCGAAGGCAACAAGGCGATCTCCACTGAAGACTTGATGAAAGGCCTCAAGCAATCCGGCCTTGCCGAAGGCGAGATCTTCCAGCGTGCCACCCTCGAAGGCGTGCGTAACGAACTGCAACGCCAGTACGTTGCCCAGGGTCGTTACTCGGCTACCGTCGAGACCGAAGTGGTGCCGCAACCGCGTAACCGCGTCGGCCTGAAGGTCAACATCAACGAAGGCACCGTGGCGGCCATCCAGCACATCAACGTGGTGGGTAACACCAAGTTTGCTGATGACGACCTGATCGACCTGTTCGAACTCAAGACCACCAACTGGCTGTCGTTCTTCAAGAACGATGACAAGTATGCCCGTGAAAAACTCTCCGGTGACCTGGAGCGCCTGCGTTCCTACTACCTGGACCGCGGCTATATCAACATGGATATCGCTTCGACCCAGGTGTCCATCACCCCGGACAAGAAGCACGTCTATATCACTGTCAACGTCAACGAAGGCGAGAAGTACAAGGTTCGTGACGTCAAGCTCAGCGGCGACTTGAAAGTGCCTGAAGACCAGGTCAAGTCCCTGTTGCTGGTGCAGAAGGACCAGGTGTTCTCGCGCAAGCTGATGACCACCACCTCCGAGCTGATCACCCGTCGCCTGGGTAACGAAGGCTATACCTTCGCCAACGTCAACGGCGTACCGACCCCGCACGACGAAGACCACACCGTGGACATCACCTTCGTTGTAGACCCGGGCAAGCGTGCCTACGTGAACCGCATCAACTTCCGTGGCAACACCAAGTCTGCCGACGAAGTGCTGCGCCGCGAAATGCGTCAGATGGAAGGTGGCTGGGCGTCGACTTACCTGATCGACCAGTCCAAGGTTCGCCTCGAGCGCCTGGGCTTCTTTAAGGAAGTCAACGTTGAAACCCCGGCTGTACCGGGTGTGGATGACCAGGTTGACGTGAACTACGCCGTAGAAGAGCAAGCCTCCGGTTCGATTACCGCCAGTGTCGGTTTCGCCCAGAGTGCCGGCCTGATCCTCGGTGGTTCGATCACCCAGAACAACTTCCTCGGTACCGGTAACAAGGTTTCCATCGGCCTGACCCGAAGCGAATACCAGAGCCGCTATAACTTCGGTTATGTCGACCCCTACTGGACTGCTGACGGCGTGAGCCTGGGCTACAACGCCTTCTATCGCACAACCGACTACAAAGACCTCGACGTTGACGTTGCAAGCTATGCAATCGACAGCTTCGGTGTTGGTGCCAACATTGGTTACCCGATCAGTGAGACCTCGCGTCTGACCTTCGGCCTGACCGCGCAGCAGGACAAGATCAAGACCGGTGTGTACACCGTGGATGAGATCTTCAACTTCGTGCGTAAAGAAGGCGACCAGTTCCTGAACTTCAAGGCTTCGGCCGGTTGGTCGGAATCGACCCTGAACAAAGGCGTACTCGCGACCCGCGGCCATTCCCAGAGCCTGACCCTGGAAGCCACCACGCCGGGCAGCGACCTGTCGTTCTTCAAACTCGACTACCGTGGCCAGTTGTTCCAGCCTTTGAGCGAAAACTACACCATGCGCCTGCACACCGAGCTGGGTTATGGCGACGGTTACGGTTCGACCAGCGGCTTGCCGTTCTATGAGAACTACTATGCGGGTGGTTTCAACTCGGTACGTGGTTTCAAGGACAGCACCTTGGGTCCTCGTGGTACCCCAAGCCGTGGCGTGGGTGTGACCGGTAACCAGGGGACTGTGGCTGACTCGGACAACGACCCGCTGCCATTCGGTGGTAACGTGCTGATCCAGGGTGGTGCTGAGATTCTGTTCCCGCTGCCATTCGTTAAAGATCAACGTTCCCTGCGTACTTCGGTCTTCTGGGATGTGGGTAACGTATTCGACTCCAAGTGCGAACAGGTCACCAACCCGAATGGCTCGAAGTCCAACACGCAGTGCAACGACGTGAGCTTCAGCAACCTGGCAAGCTCTGTCGGTGTCGGTGTGACCTGGGTTACCGCGCTTGGCCCATTGAGCTTTGCTCTGGCCATGCCGGTCAAGAAACCGGATAACGCTGAAACCCAGATTTTCCAATTCTCCCTCGGCCAGACGTTCTAAGCGTCTGACCCAAGATAACGACAACGGATTCTGTAGGAGTGCATCGTGCGTAAGTTGACTCAATTGGTTCTCCTGGCGACTGTCCTGGTAGCGACCCCGGCCTTTGCCGAAATGAAAATTGCCGTTCTGAACTATCAGATGGCGCTGCTGGAATCCGATGCGGCCAAGAAATATGCCGTAGATGCCGAGAAGAAATTCGGTCCTCAACTGACCAAGCTCAAGACGCTGGAAAGCAGCGCCAAGGGCATCCAGGATCGTCTGGTAGCCGGTGGCGACAAGATGCAGCAAGGCGAGCGCGAGCGTCTGGAGCTTGAATTCAAGCAAAAGGCCCGTGACTACCAGTTCCAGTCCAAGGAACTGAACGAAGCCAAGGCTGTTGCCGACCGCGAAATGCTCAAGCAGCTGAAGCCGAAACTCGACAGCGCTGTGGAAGAAGTCATCAAGAAAGGTGCCTTTGACCTGGTATTCGAACGCGGTGCAGTCATCGACGTTAAACCTCAGTACGACATCACCCGTCAGGTGATCGAGCGCATGAATCAGCTGAAGTAAGCCATGACTGCGACTATCAAGCTCGGCCAATTGGCCGAGTTCCTGGGAGCCACCTTGCGTGGCTCCGCGGAGAAGGAAATCACTGGGCTAGCCACCTTGCAGGAGGCTGGCCCAGCTCAGTTGAGCTTCCTGGCAAACCCCCAATACCGTAAATACCTGGGCGAAAGCCGCGCCGCAGCCGTGCTGCTGAAGGCCGCTGACGCCGAAGGTTTTGCCGGGGACGCGCTGGTTGTTGCCGATCCGTACCTGGCGTATGCCCGGGTGTCGCACCTGTTCGATCCGAAACCCAAGGCCCCCGCCGGTATCCATCCGACGGCGGTGATCGCCGATGACGCTCAGGTTGACCCTGCCGCGAGCATCGGTGCTTTTGTGGTGATTGAAAGCGGTGCACGCATCGGGGCGGGTGTAACGCTGGGTGCCCAGTGTTTTATCGGCGCGCGCAGCGAGATTGGTGCCGGTGGCTGGCTGGCTCCGCGTGTGACCCTGTACCACGATGTGCGTATCGGTGAGCGTGTGGTGATTCAGTCCGGTGCCGTGATTGGCGGCGAGGGCTTCGGCTTCGCCAACTCGAAGGGTGTCTGGCACAAGATTGCCCAAGTGGGCGGCGTGTTGATCGGCGATGACGTTGAAATTGGCGTCAACACTGCCGTTGACCGCGGGGCCCTGGCCGATACCGTCATTGGTAACGGCGTGAAGCTGGATAACCAGATTCAGATCGCCCACAACGTGCAGATTGGCGATCACACCGCCATGGCCGCCTGCGTGGGGATCTCCGGCAGCACCAGGATCGGCAAGCATTGCATGCTCGCCGGGGGTGTTGGCCTGGTGGGCCATATCGAAGTGTGCGACAACGTATTCATCACCGGCATGACCATGGTGACCCATTCGATTACCGAGCCTGGGTCCTACTCATCCGGTACGGCCATGCAGCCTGCGGCCGAATGGCGCAAGAGCGCGGCGCGTCTGAGGCAGCTCGACGATATCGCTCGGCGCCTGAAACATCTGGAAAAGCGTGTTGGGGACGTGACCCCTGACGGTAATGCTTCATCAGATGGCTGATACCATTTCCATATCAAGTGTGCACAGCCGCTAGACTGCCTCCTTGATTTGCTAGAGGGGCGTGCCTTAGTCCGCACGCTCCCAATCTTTATTACAGGCTTCCCCCCGAAATGATGGACATCAACGAGATTCGCGAATACCTGCCTCACCGTTACCCGTTCCTGCTGGTGGACCGGGTCACGGACCTCAATGTTGAGGAAAAGCGCATTCGTGCCTACAAGAATGTCAGCATCAACGAACCGTTCTTCAACGGTCACTTCCCTGCGCATCCCATCATGCCAGGCGTATTGATCATCGAAGCGATGGCCCAGGCTGCCGGTATCCTTGGTTTCAAAATGCTCGACCTGAAGCCTGCCGATGGCACGCTCTACTATTTCGTGGGCTCTGACAAACTGCGCTTCCGCAACCCGGTAACTCCGGGTGACCAGTTGATCCTTGAAGCCAAGTTCATCAGCTGCAAGCGCCAGATCTGGAAGTTCGAATGCCAGGCCTCGGTCGACGGCAAGCCGGTGTGCTCGGCTGAAATCATCTGTGCGGAACGCAAACTATGAGTTTGATTGACCCTCGCGCAATCATCGATCCGACGGCCGTACTGGCCGCCGACGTTGAGGTCGGCCCTTGGTCGATCGTCGGCGCAGGTGTGGAAATCGGCGAGGGGACAGTCATCGGGCCGCATGTGATCCTCAAAGGCCCGACGAGGATTGGCAAACACAATCGTATCTATCAGTTCTCATCGATAGGCGAAGACACCCCGGACATGAAGTACAAGGGTGAAGAAACACGTCTGGTAATCGGTGATCACAACATCATCCGTGAAGGCGTGACCATTCACCGCGGTACTGTCCAGGACCGTGCCGAGACCACCCTGGGTGACCACAACCTGGTGATGGCTTATGCGCATATCGGTCATGACAGCGTAATCGGCAACCATTGCATCCTGGTCAACAACACTGCGTTGGCCGGCCATGTGCACGTTGACGATTGGGCGATCCTGTCCGGCTTTACCCTGGTGCATCAGTACTGCCATATCGGCGCCCACAGCTTTTCCGGCATGGGTACCGCCATCGGCAAGGACGTTCCGGCGTTCGTCACCGTGTTCGGCAACCCGGCCGAGGCCCGCAGCATGAACTTCGAAGGCATGCGCCGTCGGGGCTTCAGCGAAGACGCGATCCACGCCCTGCGCCGCGCCTACAAGGTGGTTTACCGCCAGGGGCTGACGGTCGACCAGGCCTTGATCGAGCTGACGGAGCCAGCCGCATTGTTTCCGGAAGTCGCGATATTCCGTGACTCTATCCAGTCGTCGACTCGCGGCATCACCCGCTGATCATGGCCAGGCTGCGTATAGCGTTGGTGGCCGGAGAAGCTTCCGGCGATATTCTCGGTGCAGGCCTGATGCGGGCCCTCAAGCTCCAGCATCCGGCGGTTGAATTCATCGGTGTCGGCGGTCCGTTGATGCAGGCTGAAGGCCTGACGTCCTACTTCCCTATGGAACGCTTGTCGGTCATGGGGCTGGTGGAGGTGCTGGGCCGTTTGCGCGAGCTGCTGGCCCGTCGCAAAAAGCTGATCCAGACCCTGATCGAAGAAAAGCCCGACGTCTTTATCGGAATCGACGCGCCGGACTTCACCCTCAATATCGAACTCAAATTGCGTCAGGCCGGGATCAAGACCGTGCATTACGTCAGCCCGTCAGTGTGGGCGTGGCGGCAAAAGCGCGTGCTCAAGATTCGCGAAGGCTGCGACCTGATGCTGACCCTGCTGCCCTTCGAGGCCAGGTTCTACGAAGAGAAGGGCGTGCCGGTGCGGTTTGTCGGGCACACCCTGGCCGATACCATTCCTCTGCAGGCCGACCGTGCTGCCGCGCGTGCCGAACTGGGTTTGCCCGAAGGTCCGCTGGTGGCCTTGATGCCGGGCAGTCGTGGCGGCGAAGTCGGTCGTCTCGGCGCGCTGTTTTTTGATGCTGCCGAACGCCTGCAGGCGCTGAAGCCGGGTGTGCGCTTCGTATTGCCATGTGCCAGCCCTCAGCGCCGTGCACAAATTGAAGAGCTGCTGGTAGGGCGCGACTTGCCGTTGACCCTGCTCGACGGCGGCTCGCACCTGGCACTGGCGGCGTGCGATGCGGTGCTGATCGCCTCCGGCACTGCGACCCTGGAGGCCTTGCTCTACAAGCGCCCGATGGTCGTGGCCTATCGCCTGGCGCCGCTGACCTACTGGATTCTCAAGCGTATGGTCAAAAGCCCCTACATCTCCCTGCCGAATTTGCTGGCCCAGCGTCTGTTGGTGCCCGAGTTGTTGCAGGACGATGCGACGCCTGAAGCCCTGGCGCAAACCCTTTTCCCGTTGATCGACGGTGGCGAAGAGCAGACCCGTGGTTTCGACGAAATTCACCGCACCTTGCGCCGTGATGCGTCGAACCAGGCGGCGGATGCCGTGCTGACGTTGATCGGTCATAAGCAGGAAGCCCTATGAAGACGCAAATGGGCCTGGATTTCAGCCTGGTCGCCGATGCCCTTGACCTGGTTGCCGGTGTTGACGAAGTCGGACGCGGCCCGCTGTGCGGCGCAGTCGTCACCGCCGCGGTGATTCTCGATCCAAACCGTCCGATCCTTGGCCTCAACGATTCGAAGAAACTCACCGAAGCCCGTCGCGAAAAACTCTACGACGAGATCTGCGAGAAAGCCCTGAGTTGGCACATCGCCCGCGCTGAAGTCGAAGAGATCGACAAACTGAACATCCTGCACGCCACCATGCTGGCCATGCAGCGCGCCATTGAAGGCCTGCATATCACGCCAAAAATGGCGATGATCGACGGCAACCGCTGCCCGAAGCTGACGATGCCCGCAGAAGCGGTGGTCAAGGGTGATAGCAAAGTGCCGGCGATTGCCGCTGCATCGATCCTGGCCAAGGTCAGCCGTGACCGTGAAATGGCGGCTTTCGAATTGATCTATCCCGGCTACGGCATCGGCGGGCACAAAGGCTATCCAACGCCCGTTCATCTGGAAGCTTTGGCTCGCCTGGGCCCGACCCCGATCCACCGCCGCTCGTTTGCCCCGGTTCGCCAGGCTTTCGAGGCTCGGGAAAGCCTGATCGAGGTTTAGCAGCAAGGCTGATGTTTTTGCCAAGGCCCGGTACAATCCGGGCCTTGTTGTCTCCACGTTTTGTACAGGATCACTATGCCGGCTTCATTCGTTCACCTGCGCCTGCACACTGAATACTCCCTGGTCGACGGCCTGGTACGGATCAAACCCCTGGTCAAAACGCTGGTGGGCATGAACATGCCTGCCGTGGCGGTGACCGACCAGAACAACATGTGTTCCCTGGTCAAGTTCTACAAGGCCACCATGGGCGCCGGCATCAAGCCGATCTGCGGTGCCGACCTGTGGCTGTCGAACAAGGACCCGGATAACCCACTGAGCCGCATCAGCCTGTTGGCGATGAACGGCGTGGGTTATCGCAACCTCACCGAACTGATTTCCCGTGGCTTTATCGATGGCCAGCGCAATGGCTCGATCATCATCGAGCGCGAGTGGGTGGCCGAAGCCAGCGAAGGGCTGATCATGCTCTCGGCGGCCAAAGAGGGTGAAATCGGTATCGCGCTGTTGGGCGGCAATCCTCATGAGGCTGAAGTGCTCGCCCGTGAGTGGATGGAGGTGTTCCCCAACCGTTTCTACCTGGAAATCCAGCGCACCAACCGCCCCAACGATGAAGAGCAGTTGCACGCCGCTGTGGCCCTGGCTGAAAAGCTTGGCGCGCCGCTGGTCGCGACCAACGATGTGCGCTTTATCAAGAAGGAAGACTTCGAGGCCCACGAAACCCGCGTATGCATCGGCGAAGGCCGGGCGCTGGACGATCCGCGCCGCTCGAAAAACTACAGCGAAGAGCAGTACCTCAAAAGCGCCGATGAAATGGCCGAGCTGTTCAGTGACCTGCCCGAGGCCCTGGAAAACTCCGTCGAAATTGCCAAGCGCTGCAATATTGAAGTGAAGCTGGGCAAGCACTTCCTGCCCAACTTCCCGATTCCCGATGGCATGACCATCGACGAGTATTTCCGCAAGGTCTCGTTCGACGGTTTGGAGGAACGCCTGAGCGTCCTGCTGCCCAAGGACACCACTGAAGATTATGAAGCCAAGCGCCAGGTCTACGTCGACCGCCTGAATTTCGAGCTGGATATCATTATCCAGATGGGGTTCCCCGGTTACTTCCTGATCGTAATGGACTTTATCCAGTGGGCCAAAAGCAACGGCGTGCCGGTGGGGCCTGGCCGTGGATCGGGTGCCGGGTCGCTGGTGGCCTATGTGCAGAAGATCACCGACCTCGACCCGCTGGAATACGACCTGCTGTTCGAACGTTTCCTTAACCCGGAACGGGTATCGATGCCCGACTTCGACGTCGACTTCTGCATGGATGGTCGCGACCGAGTTATTGAGTACGTGGCCGAGAAATACGGCCGTAACGCGGTAAGCCAGATCATCACCTTCGGTTCCATGGCGGCGAAAGCGGTAATTCGCGACGTGGCCCGGGTACAGGGCAAGTCCTACGGCCTGGCTGACCGCCTGTCGAAGATGATTCCGTTTGAAGTCGGCATGACCCTGGAAAAAGCCTACGAGCAGGAAGAAATCCTGCGGGACTTCATCAAGGTCGATGAAGAAGCGGCTGAAATCTGGGACATGGCGCGCAAGCTCGAAGGCGTGGTGCGTAACGTCGGTAAACACGCCGGTGGTGTAGTAATCGCGCCTACCAAGCTGACCGACTTTTCGCCGATCTATTGCGACGAAGAAGGCGACGGCCTGGTAACCCAGTTCGACAAGGACGACGTGGAGGCGGCCGGCCTGGTGAAGTTCGACTTCCTCGGCCTGCGTACCCTGACGATCATCGACTGGGCGCTGAAGACCATCAACCGCGACCGCGCCAAGGTCAATGAGCCACCGCTGGATATCGCGTTTATCCCGCTGGATGACAAGCCGACCTACAGCCTGCTGCAAAAAGCCGAAACCACGGCCGTGTTCCAGCTTGAATCCCGCGGCATGAAAGAGCTGATCAAAAAGCTCAAGCCCGACTGCCTGGAAGACTTGATCGCACTGGTGGCCCTGTTCCGTCCGGGCCCGCTGCAATCGGGCATGGTGGATGACTTCATCAACCGTAAGCACGGGCGTGCCGAGCTGGCTTACCCGCACTCCGACTACCAGTACGAAGGTCTCAAGCCGGTACTGGCACCGACCTACGGCATCATCCTGTATCAAGAACAGGTGATGCAGATTGCCCAGGTCATGGCCGGCTATACCCTCGGCGGCGCGGACATGCTGCGTCGAGCCATGGGTAAGAAAAAGCCCGAGGAAATGGCCAAGCAGCGCGGTGGCTTCATTGAAGGTTGCGCCACCAACAACATCGATGCCGACCTGGCCGGTAACATCTTCGACCTGGTGGAAAAGTTCGCCGGTTACGGCTTCAACAAATCCCACTCTGCCGCCTATGGCCTGGTGTCTTACCAGACTGCGTGGCTGAAGGCTCACTACCCGGCGCCGTTCATGGCGGCGGTACTGTCTGCGGATATGCACAACACCGACAAGGTCGTGACCTTGATCGAGGAAGTGCGCACCATGAAGCTGCGCCTCGACGCGCCGGACGTGAACACTTCCGAGTTCAAGTTCACGGTGAACGACGAAGGCCGCATCATCTATGGCCTCGGCGCGATCAAGGGCGTGGGCGAAGGCCCGGTGGAGGCGATTACCGAAGCGCGTCAGGACGGGCCGTTCAAGGACCTGTTCGATTTCTGCGCCCGGGTCGACCTCAAGCGCATCAACAAACGTACTCTGGATGGCTTGATCCGCAGCGGCGCCCTGGATCGCCTGGGCCCGTACTTCCACGATGAGCCGAAGGCGTACCAGGCCAATATCGACCGCAACCGCGCGGTATTGCTGACCGCCATGGAAGAAGCGATCAAGGCCGCCGAGCAGACCGCACGCACCCACGACAGCGGCCACGCCGACCTGTTTGGCGGGCTGTTCGTCGAAGAAGATGCCGACGTCTACGCCAACCATCGCAAGGCCAAGGACCTGACCCTCAAGGAGCGCCTCAAGGGTGAGAAAGACACCCTGGGCCTGTACCTCACCGGTCACCCGATTGACGAATATGAACGTGAAATCCGGCGTTTCGCCCGCCAGCGCATCATCGACCTGAAGCCGGCGCGGGATACCCAGACCGTCGCAGGCATGATCATCGCGCTGCGGGTGATGAAGAATAAAAAGGGCGACAAGATGGGTTTCATCACCCTCGACGACCGCTCGGGCCGGATCGAAGCCTCGCTGTTTGCCGATGCCTTCCATTCCGCCCAGTCGCTGTTGCAGACCGACGCGATGGTGGTGGTGGAAGGGGAGGTCAGCAACGACGACTTCTCCGGCGGCCTGCGCCTGCGGATCAAGCGCGTGATGAGCATGGAAGATGCTCGTACCAACCTGGCCGAAAGCCTGCGCCTGAAGGTCAAGACCGATGCGCTCAAAGGTGATCAGCTACGCTGGTTGGGTGACTTGCTTAAACGCCACCGTGGCGCCTGCCCGGTGACCATGGAGTACACCGGCAACGACGCCAAGGCGATGTTGCAGTTTGGTGAGACGTGGCGAATTGACCCCGCCGATGGCTTGATTCAAGCATTGCGTGACCAGTTCGGGCGTGACAACGTCTTCCTCCAATACCGTTGACGGTCAGGCAGTACAAAGAACGCCTGATCTCGACCGAACATTTAATCTCGACCTAACCGCGCCTCTCCCTTAAGGTAGGGCGCGAATAGACAACCGGCTGGCCAGGCACTCCTTGGCCGTCGACCCAAGACGGACGCTTATGAACCCGAATTTTCTTGATTTCGAACAGCCGATCGCTGACCTGCAAGCCAAGATCGAAGAGCTGCGCCTGGTCGGCAATGACAATTCGCTGAATATCGGCGATGAAATCGCTCGCCTGCAAGACAAGAGCAGCACGCTTACCGAAGACATCTTCGGCAAGCTGACCAGCTGGCAGATCGCGCGCCTGGCCCGCCACCCGCGCCGTCCGTACACCCTGGACTACATCGACCATATCTTTACCGAGTTCGATGAGCTGCACGGCGACCGTCACTTCTCCGACGACGCCGCCATCGTGGGCGGTATCGCTCGCCTGGACGACCAGCCAGTGATGGTCATCGGTCACCAGAAAGGCCGTGAAGTGCGCGAGAAAGTCCGCCGCAACTTCGGCATGCCGCGCCCTGAAGGCTACCGCAAGGCCTGTCGCCTGATGGAAATGGCCGAGCGCTTCAAGATGCCGATCCTGACCTTCATCGACACCCCGGGCGCCTACCCGGGTATCGACGCTGAAGAGCGCAACCAGAGCGAAGCGATTGCCTGGAACCTGCGGGTGATGGCTCGCCTGAAGACGCCAATCATCGCTACCGTGATCGGCGAAGGCGGTTCCGGCGGCGCATTGGCGATTGGCGTCTGCGACCAGCTGAACATGCTGCAATATTCCACCTACGCGGTGATCTCGCCGGAAGGTTGCGCCTCGATCCTGTGGAAAACCGCCGAGAAGGCACCGGATGCCGCGGAAGCCATGGGCATCACTGCCGATCGCCTGAAAGGCCTGGGTATCGTGGATAAAGTGATCGCCGAGCCATTGGGCGGCGCCCACCGTGACCCGGCTGCCGCTGCCGCGACCATTCGTGCCGAACTCAGCTCGCAGCTGGCGATGCTCAAGAAGTTCGACAACGAGGCGCTGCTGGCCCGTCGTTACGAGCGCCTGATGAGCTACGGTCTCTAAGCCGACGCGTTACTAAATGCGGGAGCTGGCTTGTGTGGGAGCGGGCTTGCTCGCGAAGGCGGTGATTCAGTCAAGATAGTTGGCGACTGACACACTGCATTCGCGAGCAAGCCCGCTCCCACATTTGCCTTGTGTATGCTGGTTACCGCATTCCAGTTTGATGGCGTACTTTGCTATGAAGCCCACCTTAACCGCCAAGCTCCTGCAAATCCTCGCCCCCTGGCGCAACGCCCCGGCCTGGCACATCGCCTTCTCCGGCGGCCTCGACTCCACCGTCTTGCTGCACCTCCTGGCCACTCTGGCCAAAACCGACAAGCTTCCGCCACTCAGCGCTATTCATGTTCATCATGGGCTGCAAGCTGCGGCGGATGCGTGGCCGGCCCATTGCCAGTCCGTGTGCGACGCATTGTGCGTGCCTCTGCGGGTGATCCGCGTGCAAGTGCAACAAGGTGCAAGCCTGGAGCGCGCGGCCCGTGACGCGCGGTATCAGGCGTTTGCCGAGGTCACCGGGGCAGGGGAGTTGCTGGTCACGGGCCAGCACCGTGACGATCAGGCAGAAACCTTACTGTTTCGGCTGTTGCGTGGGGCTGGCGTGCGTGGCCTGGCGGCAATGCCCGCGCAGCGCCCTTTGGCAGATGGCTATCTGGTGCGACCCTTGCTGGATGTGTCTCGCGCCGAGCTTGAAGCCTACGCCCGTGAACATCAATTGACCTGGATCGAAGACCCGTCGAACGCTGATCCGCGTTTCTCCCGCAATTACCTGCGCCACCATGTTTTCCCGCAGTTGACCGAGCGGTGGCCCCAGGCCGTCAGCACCATGGCCCGTGGCGCTGAACATTTGAGCGAAGCCCAGGGGCTGCTCGACGAACTGGCGCAGATGGACCTGCTGGCCGCCAGCCAGCACCCGGTGTTTCCCTGGCTGGCATTGCCTTCGCTGACCCTTGAACCGCTTGCCGCGCTCTCCGATGCCCGCCAGCGCAACGCACTTAGGCACTGGCTGACACCGTTGACACGCTTGCCCGACAGCGACCACTGGACCGGCTGGGCGACCTTGCGCGACGCCAAACACGATGCACAGCCACTGTGGCGCCTGGCCGACGGTCAATTGCACCGTTGTGGTGGGCTTATCTGGTGGTTACCTGCCAGTTGGTCGGAATTTTCTGACGCATCGGTGAGCTGGCCGCACCCGCAAAACCCACTACAGTTACCCGGTAACGGCCAAGTGCGCTTCAGCGGCAGTGCACCCGAAGGCCCCCTGAGCATCCGTTATCGCCAGGGCGGTGAAATCATGGAATTGCCAGGCCGGGGCCGGCGCGACCTGAAGCGCTTGCTTAACGAAAGTGCGGTGCCAGGTTTCATCCGTGGCAGATTGCCGCTGCTGTATCAGGGCCAGCAATTGCTGGCTGTGGCCAACCTGCCGGGGCTTGCGGCGGGTGGCGGTACCGGCTGGCAATTACATTGGATGCCACCAACCTGCGATCAAGGTTTGAGCTGATAGAGCCTTTCCGGTAGACTACGCTCCCTTCTTGATACAACTTCTGTGGATTCGCCTGAATCGCAGCAGTTGCCGATTACCAAGCAGTCTTTGCTGGGCGATTCCAAAAAATGTGTAGCGATCAACGTACCGGTGTTTCATTGCTGGTCTGTCACAACGCGGCGGTTTTTTTGAAAGGTGCACTGTGATTAATGCAGGTGATCGGGGGCTTCGGCCTTCCTTCGCTTTCCCCGGCGGCTCGGACCGCTTTAACGCAGACTTCTAGGGTTTTTCATGACGCGCTACATATTCGTCACGGGCGGTGTTGTTTCTTCATTGGGGAAAGGCATTGCCTCCGCTTCATTGGCGGCCATCCTGGAGGCGCGGGGACTTAAGGTCACCATGCTCAAGCTGGACCCGTACATCAACGTTGACCCGGGCACCATGAGCCCGTTCCAGCACGGTGAGGTGTTCGTCACCCACGACGGCGCCGAGACCGACCTGGACCTGGGCCACTACGAGCGGTTCATCCGCACGACCATGACCCAGAACAACAACTTCACCACCGGCCGTGTCTACGAGCACGTGCTGCGCAAGGAGCGCCGTGGTGACTACCTGGGTGCAACCATCCAGGTGATCCCGCACATCACCGACGAAATCAAGCGCCGCATCATCAAGGGTGCAGGCGATGCCGACGTGGCAATGGTCGAGATCGGTGGCACCGTGGGTGACATCGAATCCCAGCCGTTCCTCGAAGCCATCCGCCAGTTGCGTTTCGAAGTCGGCGCCAAGCGCGCGATGCTGATGCACCTGACGCTGGTGCCGTACATCGCCACCGCCGGCGAAACCAAAACCAAGCCTACCCAGCACTCGGTCAAGGAACTGCGTTCCATCGGCCTGCAGCCGGACGTGCTGGTGTGCCGCTCCGACCACGCGATCGACATCGCGTCCCGTCGCAAGATCGCCCAGTTCACCAACGTTGAAGAACGTGCGGTAATCGCCCTGGAAGACGCCGACACCATCTACAAGATCCCGGGCATCCTGCATTCCCAGGGCCTGGATGATTTTGTCGTCGAGCGCTTCGGCCTGCAATGTGGCGGCGCCGATCTGTCCGAGTGGGAAGCCGTGGTCGACGCCAAGCTCAACCCTGAGCATGAAGTCACCATCGCCATGGTCGGCAAGTACATGGAGCTGCTGGACGCCTACAAGTCGCTGATCGAGGCGATGAGCCACGCGGGCATCAGCAACCGTACCAAGGTCAACCTGCGCTACATCGACTCCGAAGACATCGAGAACCAGGGCACCGCGCTGCTGGAAGGCGTTGATGCCATCCTGGTTCCGGGCGGCTTCGGTCTGCGTGGCGTGGAAGGCAAGATCACTGCCGTCCAGTACGCTCGTGAGAACAAGGTGCCGTACCTGGGTATCTGCCTGGGCATGCAAGTGGCGGTCATCGAGTTCGCCCGTAACGTAATGGGCTGGAAAGACGCCAACTCCACCGAGTTCGATCGCACCAGCGGCCATCCGGTCGTGGGCCTGATCACCGAGTGGGAAGATGCCACCGGCGCCGTCGAAACCCGTACCGAAGCCTCCGACCTGGGCGGCACCATGCGCCTCGGCGCGCAGGATTGCCTGCTGGAGCCGGGGTCCCTGGTTCACGATTGCTACGGCAAGGACGTGATTGTCGAGCGTCACCGTCACCGCTACGAAGTGAACAACAACCTGCTGCCGAAAATCATGGAAGCCGGCCTGAAAATCTCCGGTCGTTCCGGTGATGGCGCGCTGGTTGAAGTGGTTGAAGCACCGGATCATCCATGGTTCGTGGCTTGCCAGTTCCACCCGGAGTTCACCTCGACCCCGCGCGACGGTCACCCGTTGTTCAGCGGCTTCGTTAAAGCAGCACTGACGCAACATCAGAAGAAGGCGTAAACCTGATGGCCCAGAAGATCATTCGCGTAGGCGACATCGAGATTGCCAACGACAAGCCCATGGTGCTGTTCGGCGGCATGAACGTGCTGGAAAGCCGCGACATGGCGATGCAGGTCTGTGAAGAGTACGTGAAGGTGACCGAGAAACTCGGTATCCCCTACGTATTCAAGGCCAGCTTCGACAAGGCCAACCGTTCGTCCGTGACCTCCTACCGCGGCCCGGGCCTTGAAGAAGGCATGCGGATCTTCCAGGACATCAAGCAAGCCTTCGGCGTGCCGATCATCACCGACGTCCACGAGCCTGAGCAGGCTGCCGTGGTTGCCGAGGTGTGCGACATCATCCAGTTGCCGGCCTTCCTGTCGCGCCAGACCGACCTCGTGGTCGCGATGGCCAAGACCGGCGCTGTGATCAATATCAAGAAAGCCCAGTTCCTCGCGCCTCAGGAAATGAAACATATCCTGAACAAGTGCGTGGAAGCGGGTAACGACCAGTTGATCCTCTGCGAGCGTGGTTCGAGCTTCGGCTACAACAACCTCGTGGTGGACATGCTCGGTTTCGGCATCATGAAACAGTTCGAATACCCAGTGTTCTTCGACGTGACCCACGCGCTGCAAATGCCCGGTGGTCGCGCCGATTCCGCTGGCGGGCGCCGTGCCCAGGTACTGGACCTGGCCAAGGCCGGCATCAGCCAGTCCCTGGCAGGTTTGTTCCTGGAAGCCCACCCGGACCCGGACAACGCCAAGTGCGACGGCCCATGCGCCCTGCGCCTGGACAAGCTGGAGCCATTCCTGGCCCAGTTGAAGCAGTTGGACGACCTGGTCAAGAGTTTTCCGACGGTAGAGACCGCGTAAGCGCCATTTCTCCGGTAGACTTTCCCTCGCTTTACGCTCAGGCCCGCAGGCCTGAGCCTTGTCGCCTGCAAGCCTGCCCGTTGTTCCACCCTTGCGGTCGGTCAAAAGATTTCCTTCAGCTGCGTCGTTTTCGTCAACTTTGGAGTGTTTACAACAATGGCAAAAATCGTCGACATCAAAGGTCGTGAAGTTCTCGACTCCCGTGGCAACCCTACCGTCGAAGCCGACGTGCTTCTCGATAACGGCATCATCGGCAGCGCCTGCGCGCCGTCCGGTGCTTCCACAGGTTCCCGCGAAGCACTGGAACTGCGTGATGGCGACAAGAGCCGTTACCTGGGCAAGGGTGTACTCAAGGCGGTGGCCAACATCAATGGCCCGATCCGCGACCTGCTGCTGGGCAAGGATCCACTTGACCAGAAAGCCCTCGATCACGCGATGATCAAGCTCGACGGTACCGAAAACAAAGGCAGCCTGGGCGCCAACGCCATCCTCGCCGTGTCCCTGGCCGCTGCCAAGGCCGCTGCACAGGACCAGGACCTGCCGCTGTACGCCCACATCGCCAACCTGAACGGCACTCCGGGTGTCTACTCGATGCCGGTTCCGATGATGAACATCATCAACGGTGGCGAGCACGCTGATAACAACGTCGACATCCAGGAATTCATGGTGCAGCCGGTTGGCGCCAAGACCTTCTCCGAAGGCCTGCGCATGGGCACCGAGATTTTCCATCACCTCAAGGCTGTGCTGAAGGCCCGTGGCCTGAGCACTGCAGTGGGTGACGAAGGTGGTTTCGCGCCGAACCTGGCGTCCAACGAAGACGCACTGAAAGTGATCTCCGAAGCCGTGGCCAACGCTGGCTACAAGCTGGGCACCGACGTGACCCTGGCCCTGGACTGCGCGGCCAGCGAATTCTACGAAGACGGCAAGTACAACCTGTCCGGCGAAGGCCACGTGTTCACCTCGGAAGGTTTTGCTGACTACCTCAAGGGCCTGACCGAGCGCTACCCGATCATCTCGATCGAAGACGGCCTGGACGAGTCCGACTGGGCTGGCTGGAAAGTGTTGACCGACAAGATCGGCGAGAAGATCCAGCTGGTGGGCGACGACCTGTTCGTGACCAACACCAAGATCCTGAAAGAAGGCATCGACAAAAAGATCGCCAACTCGATCCTGATCAAGTTCAACCAGATCGGCACCCTGACAGAAACCCTGGAAGCCATCCAGATGGCCAAGGCTGCGGGCTACACCGCCGTGATCTCCCACCGTTCCGGCGAAACCGAAGACTCGACCATTGCCGACCTGGCCGTGGGCACTTCGGCTGGGCAGATCAAGACCGGTTCCCTGTGCCGTTCCGATCGCGTTTCCAAGTACAACCAATTGCTGCGTATCGAAGAGCAACTGGGCGGCAAAGCCAAGTACAACGGTCGCAGCGAGTTTCGCGGCTGATTGTTAAATGGTAAAAGGTCAGCGGATTACGTCGGAAAAATCACGGCAGCGTGAATTTCGGCGCTAATCTCATGACTAACAAGCACAAGCCTGGTTTTTCCAGGCTTCGTGCTATCAGTTGCTGCAAAAGTTTTGCATGGCTGTCTTTTTTCACTGGATACCCGATATTCGATGCGCAGTCCCAATTGGTTGTTCCTCGTCTTGCTCTTGCTGCTGGCTGGCCTGCAGTACCGCCTTTGGGTGGGGAATGGCAGCTTGGCGCAGGTCACCGAACTGACCCAGCAAATTGCCGCACAGCACGCCGAAAACGAGGTGTTGCTGGAGCGCAATCGCGTGCTCGATGCCGAAGTACTTGAATTGAAGAAAGGCATGGAGACCGTTGAAGAGCGGGCTCGCCATGAGTTGGGCATGGTCAAGGAGGGCGAAACCCTCTACCAGTTGGCCCAATGAGCATTTCGTCACCGGCCTTCTGGGCCGTGATTCCTGCCGCGGGCGTGGGGGCCCGTATGGCTGCGGACCGTCCCAAGCAGTACTTGCAATTGGGTGGGCGCACTATTCTCGAACACAGCCTTGGCTGTTTCCTCGATCATCCGGGCCTCAAGGGGCTGGTGGTCAGCGTTGCGATGGATGACCCTTACTGGCCGACCCTGGCTTGCGCCACCGACCCACGCATTGTGCGCGTTGACGGCGGCGAAGAGCGCTCGGGTTCGGTCCTCAATGCCTTGCTTTACCTGCACGGCCAGGGCGCGAGCGATGACGATTGGGTGCTGGTGCATGACGCCGCCCGGCCGAACCTCAGCCGCGATGACCTGGACAAGTTGCTCTTTGAACTGGCCGACGACAGCGTGGGTGGGCTGCTGGCCGTGCCGGCGCGGGACACCCTCAAGCGCGCCGACAAACACGGGCGTGTGTTGGAAACGGTTGATCGCACGCCGATCTGGCAGGCCTACACCCCGCAGATGTTCCACCTTGGCGCGCTGCACCGGGCCTTGGCCGACAGCCTGGTCTCGGACGTGGTCATCACCGACGAAGCCTCGGCCATGGAATGGGCCGGGCATGCGCCTCGCCTGATCGAAGGCCGTTCCGACAACCTCAAGGTCACGCGCCCGGAAGACCTTGAATGGCTGCGCCAGCGTCGGACTTTCCAGTCTTCCTGACGCTCACACCGTCATCTGTTCAACCCCGGCCGGGGTCTTGAACTCATCCACCAGTGCCTGAATGCTGTCGAACGGTTTGCCGTCCACGGCCCAACCGGGCGCGCTGATGGCGTATCGGCCGCCCTGTTGATCGATCCTGAAATGGCGTACGTCGCCTCGCCGTGAACGGTAGTGAAGGTGTGCCGGTGTCGTGACGGTGGCCGGGGTCAGCATGAACTGGCCTGGCTTGGTCAGCAGCGTCTGTGGCGTCCTGGCCTGGGGCTGGGAGGGGGCGGGCGCCGGTTGCGCCGGGCGTTGCAAGCTGGCGCGGTCCACCCGCAGGACCAGGTTGGCCTTGACCGTTCCCTCACCCTTGCCGATGCCCAGGCTGGCGGTGCGTCCCGTGTCCACTTCGACGCCGAGGTGCCCGCCAGCCGCTGCATCCTCGATCCGCAGGCCGATGCTGCCGGTGAGTTCGGCGATCCCCGGAATCCCTTTGTAGGTATTGGTATGGCTGTCACCCACCAGTGCGACCCATTTTCCCGGGCGCGGCTTGGTGGTCTGGATCCATTGAATCACCTCGGTGGCGTAGTAGTTCATCATGCGCTGGCGCAAGTTGTCGGCGGTGTCGGGCAGGTCGCGCAGCATGTAGCTGACAGTGCAGTCGATCGGCTGGATTTTGATCCCGGCGTCACGGGCTGCGATGACGATGTTGACGAACGAGTAGTGCCGGTCGCGCAACGGCGGGTAGATGTTGTTGAGGAAGCCCTTGAGTTCCTCGGGCATCACCGCGCTTCGGGTACGGTAGAACGCCTTGAGCAAGGGCATGTGTACATCCGTCAGCAGATGCTCGAAATAGAGGCGTTTGACCCCCTCGCTGGCCAACAGCGGCATGTTGTTGATCAGGAACGCCTTGCTCGACAGGGCTCCATGGCTTTCGCCGATCACCAGGCCGTCGCTGGCGTGCAGCAGTTTTTGAATGATGGTCGGCTGCGATTCATTCAGGCTGAGCCTTGGAAGCACCGGCCGCATCGGTGAAAACGACAAGTTGGCAAAGAATATCGTGGCATCTTCAGACAGCTTGGTTCTTTTCTCGAAAAACAACTTGCGGGTGTCTTTCACCGGCTGGGCACCGCTGCCCACGGGTTCAAGGTTTTCCGAAAACGAACTGGTGTCGGTGAGCATCTCCGAAACGGTCTCGCGTGCGGGGGGTGGCATCTCGTAGGCACTGTAGAACGTCGAGTGTTGCGGGCCGCCGAACAGCGTGTAGACCCTTTGCCAGGCATTGCGAAATGCGCCTCCGCCGGCCAGCCCGGCCGTGCGCCACTTCAGGTCGGCGCTCTGGATGGCATACAGGCCGGTGGATTGCAGCGTGTTTGGCGCGTTGGGAGCCATTACGAACAGTTCGAAGAAGCCTGATTCATTGGGGGTCTTGTAGGTCAGGTACAGGTCGCCGTGAATCCGGATGGTCTGCAGGCCGCCGGGAGTCATCCGTGGGCTCAGGGTGCGCGTCTCGGTGTTGGCCGCCATGGAGGTTTCGTTGATGGCGCTGACGCTGATCCGGCCCGCATCCTGGCGTACTGCCGGGCCCAGGGTGGGGCGCAGGCTTTCGAGGCCCTTGAGCCCCTTGGACACGCCATGGGCGACCACCGGCAGCGCGTTAAGGGCGCCGAATACAATGCGCTCCTTCGCGTGGGGTTTGCCGCGCAGCATGTCGTCGGCACCCACCACCATTTCAGTCGCGCCGGAGGTCAGGAAGCAAAATTCCGCCAGTAGTGCGTTGCCCATGGCCAGTGCTACGGGAACCGCCAGGATGCAGGCTTTTTCCAGGGCATCCAGGGTGTCGGCCTTGAGCGTATCCAGGGGCGAAATAAAGCTTCGCGCCGCTACTTTTGCAAGGCGTACCCTGATCTGCCGGGCGATGAACTCAAACGGGTTACTGCCCAGTGCCGGATACATCGGGTTATTGATGTACTGCTCGGGATCCCAGTAGTTATCGGCCCGCAGGCTGTTGAACAAACCCGGGGAGGTTGCCGGCTTCGGAAACACCGCCATCCCCACCAGTGCCTCCTCCACGCCGCTGTAGATCAGGCCGGAGTCGATGGCGTCCTCGTCGAAGTGTTGGGTCAGCGCCTTGCGTTGAGTGGCGTCCCTTGCCGTTTCCACCAGCCAACTGCGCATGTCTGCCGGGTTATTGAACCCATGGAAGGGCGAGGAGTTGCCCGGGATATAGAGCAGGGTCACCTGGCTTTGGTTATCGGTGATGGTCAGGATGTCGGTGGATTCGCTGTTGTGAACGCGCAATAGCCGCAGGGACAGGTTTGGGTCGAGGCGATAGGGCTCCTGGAAATCCTCCAGGGTGAGGTTGTCGTGGTTCTTGTCCATGCCGATTCCCGCCGCCCGTGCCGCCAGCTGTCTCTCTGCCACGGTCAGGGTGAACTCATGGAACTGTTCCAGATAGGCTTTGGTGAACGCGATGCGCATCAGGGTGTTGTAGTTTTCCCGGTGGTTGTTCCAGAACTTGCCGATCGCCTCGTCGTAGGTTTGTTCGAAATGGCTTGAGTTAACGATGAGCCTGAAGGTTTTTGGTGAAATCTGCAGCTGCGTGCTCGGGTCGTAAACCTGGGGCTGGCTTTGCAGATACAGCGCCTCATAACGCCTTGGCGGGATCCAGCCCGAGACGATGAACTCTTCGTTGAACATTGCCGGAATCCGGTTATCCATCAAGCGCGGCAGCTCGCTGACAATATTGAAATAAGGTGCAGTGGTGGAAAACCCGGTGGTATTGAGCATGCCGCCCGGGGGCTGGGGCGCATTGCAGATCATGGCCTCGGTCAGCGACATCGACTGGATCACCACGGCGGTGAAGGCCGCATTGGGATTGTCGGTGTTGTATTCGAGGGTGGCGAGGAGGGTGGTATCCGGGTCGAACTCGACCTGGCTGAGGGGCTGTACCCGCTCGCGGATCAACTGGGCGGCGATTTGCGAAGGTACGGGGAAATCCGCCAGGACCTTGCGAACGAAATGACTGATGCGCTGGAGTTGCGGGCCGTTGGTTATCATGGGGGTGCCTGGTTACGCAGTAAAAAAGGCTATTTACCGGCACTCAGGCGCTGCATGGGCGGTAGCTGTCTATCGCAGGTAGACGGGATGGTTGCCCAGGCCCTCCTTGAGAAAGTCCACCAGTTTTCGCACCTTGGGCGAAAGGTGGCGTTGTTGTGGGTACAGCGCCCAAACCGCGGTGTTGGGCGGTTGATGGGCTTCGAGTAACGACACCAGTGCGCCGCTGTGCAAATGCTCCAGCACGTAATAGTCCGGCAACTGGCAAAGACCGACACCTTGCAGGGCCGCATCCAGCACCGCTTGCCCGCTGTTGCAGCGCCAGTTTCCCTGTACCCGCTGGGAAAATTCGCGCCCGTCCTGGGCCAGTTGCCAAATATCCGAGCTGCCGATCAGGCAGTTATGCCGGCTTAACTCCGACAAGCTATGTGGCCGCCCGTACCTGGCCAGGTAGGACGGTGACGCGCACAGGTACATACGCCGCGGCGCGAGGCGGCTGGCAACCATGCGCGAATCCGCCAGGCGCCCGAGGCGAATCGCCAGGTCCAGGCCTTCGTGCACCAGGTCCAGCTGGCGGTTGGTCAATTCCACGTCCACGCGCAATTGCGGATAAAGCGCCATGAACCGCGTCACCAGCGGCACGATAAAACGCTCGCCGTAAGCCACTGCGCAGGTCATGCGCAACATTCCCTTGGGCTCGCTGGCCAGGTCGCCCACGGCGCGCAAGGCTTCTTCGCGACCGTCCTGCAATCGCTGGCAATGTTGCAGGAAGGTCTGGCCGGCTTCGGTCAGTGTCACCTTGCGCGTGCTGCGATACAGCAAGCGTGTTTGCAGGCGCTCTTCCAGTCGCGCGACCTGGCGGCTGATATGGGACGACGACACGCCCAGGCGCTCGGCGGCCGCGGTGAATTGGCTGCATTCGGCCACGGCGACGAACTCGTCGATGCCCTCCCAGCGGTTTTCCAGCATGCTGATTGTCCCTGTACGGCAATAATGTTTTGCTTTTGTCTGGATTATTAATCAGATGAGCATGTTTTACACTGCCGGCCTTACGTTTTTAACCCGATGGAGAAACCGGATGATCAAGTCCCGCGCGGCCGTAGCCTTCGAAGCCAAGAAACCCCTCGAGATCGTTGAAGTGGATGTGGCCATGCCCAAGGCGGGCGAGGTGCTGTTGCGGGTGGTGGCGTCCGGTGTGTGCCATACCGATGCCTACACCCTGTCGGGCGCGGACCCGGAAGGCATTTTCCCGTCGATCCTCGGCCACGAAGGCGGCGCCGTGGTTGAAGCCATCGGCGAAGGCGTGACCTCGGTGGCGGTGGGCGACCACGTGATCCCGCTGTACACCCCGGAATGCGGCAAGTGCAAATTCTGCCTGTCGGGCAAGACCAACCTCTGCCAGGCGATTCGCGCCACCCAGGGCAAAGGCCTGATGCCCGACGGTACTTCGCGCTTTTCCTACAAGGGCCAGCCGATTTTCCACTACATGGGCACTTCGACCTTCTCCGAATACACCGTGCTGCCGGAAATCTCCGTAGCGAAGATTCCCAAAGAAGCGCCGCTGGAAAAAGTCTGCCTGCTGGGCTGTGGCGTCACCACCGGTATCGGTGCAGTGATCAACACCGCCAAGGTCAAGCCAGGCGACACCGTGGCCATCTTCGGCCTGGGCGGCATCGGCCTGTCGGCGGTGATCGGCGCGGTGAAAGCCAAGGCCGGCCGCATCATTGCCATCGACATCAACCCGGCCAAGTTTGAAATCGCCAGGCAGCTGGGTGCCACCGACTGCATCAACCCGAAAGACTACGACCGCCCGATCCAGGACGTGATCGTCGATTTGACCGATGGCGGCGTCGACTTTTCCTTCGAGTGCATCGGCAATGTCCAGCTGATGCGTGCGGCCCTTGAGTGCTGCCACAAGGGGTGGGGCGAGTCGGTGATCATCGGTGTGGCCGGTGCCGGCCAGGAAATCGCGACCCGTCCGTTCCAACTGGTCACCGGCCGCGTCTGGCGCGGTTCGGCGTTCGGCGGCGTGCGCGGTCGCAGCGAGTTGCCAAGCTATGTGGAAATGGCCCAGACCGGTGAAATCCCGCTGGATACGTTCATCACCCACACTATGGGCCTGGAAGATATCAACAAGGCGTTTGACCTGATGCATGAAGGCAAGAGCATCCGCACCGTCATTCACTTCTGAGGTCGGCCATGAGTCTGGAAAACCTGTCGTGCCAGAAAAGCTTCGGCGGCTGGCATAAACGCTACAAGCATCATTCCGACGTGCTGGGTTGCGACATGACCTTCGCCGTGTACCTGCCGCCGCAAGCGGAGCAGGGCGGCAAATTGCCGGTGCTGTACTGGCTATCGGGCCTGACCTGCACCGATGAGAACTTCATGCAGAAGGCCGGCGCGCAACGCATGGCAGCCGAGCTGGGGTTGATCATTGTTGCGCCGGACACCAGCCCGCGCGGCCCCGGTGTGCCGGGTGATCCGGACAACGCCTGGGACTTTGGCCTGGGCGCCGGTTTCTACCTGAACGCCACCCAGGAGCCCTGGGCCCAGCACTATCGGATGCATGACTACGTGGTGCAGGAGTTGCCTGCATTGGTCGAGGCGCATTTCCCGGCGTCGGCCAAACGCGGGATCAGCGGCCACTCCATGGGCGGCCACGGCGCGCTGGTGTGTGCCTTGCGCAACCCGGGGCGTTATCAGTCGGTGTCGGCGTTCTCGCCGATCAACAACCCGATGGATTGCCCGTGGGGCCAGAAGGCATTCTCCCGCTACCTCGGCGAAGAGCGCTCGAAATGGCGCGAATGGGATGCCTGCGTGTTGATCAGCGAAGCCTCGGAAAAGCTGCCATTGCTGGTGGACCAGGGCGACCGCGACGATTTCCTCGCGGTGCAGCTCAAGCCTGAAGCGTTGCAACAAGCGGCCAGGGCGGCGAACCATCCGCTGGAGCTGCGCCTGCAACCGGGCTATGACCACAGCTACTTCTTTATCGCCAGCTTCATCGAAGACCATTTACGCCATCACGCGCGCGCTTTGCTCGGTTAATGTGAGGCAAAAGTAGGTAGAATCACGCCCTGAATTAAATCGGGGCGTTTTTTTATGCGTATTGGCCACGGCTATGATGTGCACCGTTTCGCCGAAGGCGATTTCATCACCCTGGGCGGCGTGCGGATCGCGCACCACCACGGGTTGCTGGCTCATTCCGACGGCGACGTGGTGCTGCATGCCTTGAGCGATGCCTTGCTCGGCGCAGCTGCGTTGGGCGACATCGGCAAGCACTTTCCGGACACCGACCCGACCTTCAAGGGCGCGGACAGCCGTGTGCTGTTGCGTCACGTGGTCGGCTTGATCCATGCCAAGGGCTGGAAGGTCGGCAACGTCGACAACACCATCGTCGCCCAGGCGCCCAAGATGGCCCCGCATATCGAAACGATGCGCGCGCTGATTGCCGCGGATCTTCAAGTTGAGTTGGATCAAGTGAACGTAAAAGCCACCACCACCGAAAAGCTCGGGTTTACCGGTCGCGAAGAGGGCATTGCCGTGCACTCCGTTGCCTTGTTGCTGCGCGCATGAATGATCTGCAACTGCTGGGCCCGCGTGCCTATGGCGAGGCCTTGGGCAGCGCTGTTCTAAAGGCCACCGCTGAAGACTTCCAGGTGGATGAAGTGCTGGATATCCCGCTGACCGGCGAGGGTGAACACCTGTGGTTGTGGGTGGAAAAGCGCGGCCTGAATACCGAAGAGGCGGCGCGGCGGATTGCCAAGGCGGCGGGCGTGCCGTTGCGTACCGTCAGCTACGCCGGGCTCAAGGACCGCCAGGCGCTGACACGCCAGTGGTTCAGCGTGCAGTTGCCGGGCAAGGCGGACCCGGACCTGAGCGCGGCTGAAAACGACACCCTGAAGATCCTCAAGACCGGCCGTCACAAGCGCAAGCTGCAGCGCGGCGCGCATTCGGCCAACGGCTTTACCTTGCGCCTGACCCAGTTTGCCGGGGATGCGGCGGCCATCGACGCCCGCCTGCAACTGATCGCCCGGCAAGGCATTCCCAACTATTTCGGCGCCCAGCGTTTCGGCCATAACGGCGGCAACGTCGTCGATGCCCGTGACTGGGCGGCGCGCAAGGCCTTGCCGGAGCAGCGCAATGTGCGTTCGCGCCTGCTCTCGACGGCCCGCAGCTTCCTGTTCAATAAAGTGCTGGCGGCGCGGGTGGCCGACGGTTCCTGGCAGCGCGCCCAGGTCGGTGACTTGCTGGCGTTTACCGACAGCCGCAGCTTTTTCCCGGCGGGGGAGGCTGAATGCAGCGACCCGCGCCTGGCAATCCTCGATCTGCATCCCACCGGCCCGCAGTGGGGCGAAGGTGATTCGCCGGCGGCGGGAGCAACCTTCGCGCTGGAACAGGCGATTGCCGACGGTGAAGCCGAACTGCGGGATTGGCTGGTGAATGCCGGCATGAGCCAGGAACGTCGCATTCTTCGACTGCCCATTGGCGGGTTGACGTGGCATTATCCCGAACCTGACATTCTGCAATTGGAATTCGTCCTGCCGGCTGGATGCTTCGCCACTGTCTTGGTGCGCGAGCTTGTAGATCTGGTGCCGGTGGGGCAGACGGACAGCCCATGCGTATTCTGATATCTAACGACGACGGGGTCACTGCACCCGGCCTTGCCGCGCTTCATGCTGCGCTGGCGGATTACGCCGAGTGCGTGGTGGTTGCCCCGGACCAGGACAAAAGCGGCGCCAGCAGCTCGCTGACGCTCGACCGTCCGTTGCATACACAGACGTTGCCCAACGGCTTTATCAGCGTGAATGGCACGCCGACCGACTGCGTGCACCTGGCGATCAACAGCCTGCTGGACCGCGAGCCGGACCTGGTGGTTTCCGGGATCAACCTGGGCGCCAACCTGGGTGACGACGTGCTGTATTCCGGTACGGTGGCGGCAGCCCTTGAAGGGCGCTTCCTCGGTCGGACCTCGTTCGCTTTTTCGTTTGCGTCCCGTCAATTGGACAACCTGGCGACTGCGGCGTATTTCGCCCGCAAGCTGGTGGAGGCCCATGACACCCTGGTCCTGCCGCCGCGCACGGTGCTCAACGTCAATATTCCCAATCTGCCCCTGGACCACATTCGCGGTATCCAGCTGACCCGCCTCGGCCACCGTGCCCGTGCGGCAGCGCCGCTGAAGGTGGTCGACCCGCGTGGCAGGGAAGGGTACTGGATTGCCGCTGCCGGCGATGCCGAGGACGGTGGCGAGGGCACGGACTTTCATGCGGTGATGCAAGGTTATGTCTCGATTACCCCGTTGCAACTCGATCGCACCTTCAGTGATGCCTTCAGTAGCCTCGATGGCTGGCTGGAGGGGCTGCGCTGATGGCTCGTGAACAAGACGACCTGCTGCGCCGGGGCATCGGGATGACCTCCCAGCGCACCCGCGAGCGATTGATCCAGCGCCTGTATGAAGAAGGGCTGTCCAATGCCCAGGTGCTGGAAGTCATCCGGCGTACCCCGCGGCATCTGTTTGTCGATGAAGCCCTGGCGCACCGCGCCTATGAAGACACAGCCTTGCCCATCGGCCACAACCAGACCATCTCCCAGCCCTATATGGTGGCGCGGATGAGTGAGTTGCTGCTGGCGGCGGGCCCGCTGGACAAGGTGCTGGAAATCGGCACCGGCTCCGGCTACCAGACGGCCGTGTTGTCGCAGCTGGTGGAGCGGGTGTTTTCCGTGGAGCGCATCAAGGTGTTGCAAGACCGGGCCAAGGAACGCCTGGTGGAGTTGAACCTGCGCAACGTGGTGTTCCGTTGGGGTGATGGCTGGGAAGGCTGGCCGGCACTGGCGCCATACAACGGCATTATCGTCACCGCGGTGGCGACCGACGTGCCCCAGGCCTTGCTCGATCAACTGGCTCCCGGCGGGCGCCTGGTGATTCCGGTGGGCTCCGGCGAAGTGCAACAATTAATGTTGATCATTCGCGAGGAAGAGGGCTTTTCCCGGCATGTGCTCGGCGCCGTGCGTTTTGTCCCGCTGCTCAACGGTCCGCTGGCCTGATCAATTATTTCTGCGTACTGAATTCTATTGCCGGGTATGTGTCTTACAGCGGGGTCTGTTGAGTCCACATGATCAGCCGTAGGAGCTAAACATGATGAAATTTTCTTTAGAATCGTGTTTCCAGTAAAAACCCAACGGCCAGTTATACTTGCGTCATATTTCAAGCCTGATACAGGCGTTCATAGTCAGCCACCACAAAGGGAGCGGCGGGTGAGTCTCACGGTCATTGCACAGCGTATGAGTCAAACAAGCTTTCAGCGACTGGTGATTGGCCTTGTCTTGAGTTCCTTGCTGGCGGCTTGTTCAAGCACGCCATCCGGTGGTGCGCGGGTGGTCGACCGCAATAACGCGGTACCGCAGAAACCTACCGTTACCACAGGCCAATACGTCGTGCGCAAGGGCGATACGATGTTCTCGATCGCCTTTCGTTATGGCTGGGATTACAAGGCGCTCGCCGCCCGTAACAACATCCCTGTGCCATACACGATACATCCAGGTCAGACCATTCGTTTCGATGGACGAACCGGTTCAACACCGACCGCGGTAGTCACAAACACGGCTTCTTCGCCGTCGTCTTCGAGCAAGACCACCATCATCACCCGGCCTGCAGGCACCGCCGCACCTAGCGTTGCGAGCAAGCCGGCACCTGCGCCGATGCCGCCGGCGGGGCCCGCACCGACCGGCTGGGGATGGCCCTCAAATGGCATCCTTATTGGAAAATTCTCTTCAAACGGTAGTTTGAATAAAGGCATTGATATCGCCGGGGATTTGGGACAGCCTGTTTTAGCTGCGTCTGATGGGACAGTGGTATACGCCGGGAGTGGTTTACGGGGCTACGGCGAGCTGGTCATCATCAAACACAGCGATACCTACGTCAGTGCCTACGGTCACAACCGCAGGCTGTTGGTTCGGGAGGGGCAGCAGGTCAAAGTCGGACAGACAATTGCCGAAATGGGGTCAACTGGTACAGACCGGGTGAAACTGCACTTTGAGATTCGCCGCCAAGGGAAGCCTGTTGATCCGCTGCAATTCCTTCCCCGTCGTTGATGTGTTGCACAGCCTGTTCCTCACGTAGTAGGAACAGGCTCCAGCGTTGCCAAGGATAAAGGCGTCGCTTGAGCTTGAGGTCGAACTCACCAAAGGACTATAACAATGGCTCTCAGTAAAGAAGCGCCGGAGTTTGACATCGACGATGAGGTTCTCCTTATGGAGACTGTCATCGATACGGAATCGATGTCGAATGAGGGACCTGCTGTACCTTCAGTTCGCACCAAATCCAAGAACTCCACCGCGTTAAAGCAACACAAGTACATTGATTACACACGGGCGCTCGACGCGACTCAGTTGTACCTCAATGAAATCGGCTTTTCCCCTCTGCTCACTCCCGAAGAAGAAGTCCATTTTGCGCGCTTGTCGCAAAAGGGCGATCCGGCTGGGCGCAAGCGCATGATTGAAAGCAACCTGCGACTGGTGGTGAAAATCGCCCGACGCTACGTCAATCGTGGGCTGTCCCTGTTGGACTTGATCGAAGAGGGCAATCTCGGCCTGATCCGGGCGGTGGAAAAGTTCGACCCTGAGCGGGGCTTCCGCTTTTCGACCTACGCCACCTGGTGGATTCGTCAGACCATCGAACGGGCGATCATGAATCAGACCCGTACGATCCGGTTGCCGATCCATGTGGTCAAGGAGCTCAACGTCTACCTGCGGGCGGCGCGTGAGCTGACACAGAAACTCGATCATGAACCTTCGCCTGAAGAAATCGCCAACCTGCTGGAAAAACCGGTGGGAGAGGTCAAGCGCATGCTCGGTCTCAATGAGCGGGTGTCTTCCGTCGATGTCTCGCTGGGTCCGGATTCGGATAAAACCCTGCTGGACACCCTGACCGATGATCGTCCTACGGACCCATGTGAGTTGCTGCAGGACGACGATCTGTCGCAAAGCATCGACCAGTGGCTTTCGGAGCTGACGGACAAACAGCGTGAGGTGGTGATTCGCCGCTTCGGGCTGCGCGGCCACGAAAGCAGCACCCTGGAAGATGTTGGCCTGGAGATTGGCTTGACCCGTGAGCGGGTGCGGCAGATCCAGGTCGAGGGCCTCAAGCGCTTGCGCGAGATCCTCGAGAAGAATGGCTTGTCGAGTGAGTCGTTGTTTCAATAAGCGACGCAGGATGAAATGTGGGAGCGGGCTTGCTCGCGAATACGGTGTTTCAGTCAGCCTATCTGGCGACTGATTCACCGCTTTCGCGAGCAAGCCCGCTCCCACATTTTTTTGTGCATGGAATTACATCGTGTGATTGGCAAATCCCGAGCACAAAAAAAGCCCCGCTTTTGAGGGCGGGGCTTTTCGACTAAATCAGTACAAGTTAGATAACTTGAACTTCTTCAGCTTGCATGCCTTTCTGACCGCGGGTAGCGATGAAAGAAACCTGTTGGCCTTCTTTCAGGCTTTTGAAGCCGTCGGATTGGATAGCTTTGAAGTGAACGAACAGGTCGTCACCGGATTGTGGAGTGATGAAGCCGAAGCCTTTTTCATCGTTGAACCACTTAACGGTACCAGTTTGGCGATTAGACATGGTGTATCTCCTTGGACAAAGTTAACTGCGACTCAGGAAAAGCCCTGGCCGAGACTGAGTGCAAAGAGCAGGAAAAATTCTTGGAGATGGTTGGATCGAAATTCAACATATCGTGTAGAGATTCTCAGTGACACAAGCAGCACAGTGGCGCCACCTTAACCCTTTTTCCGGAACGTGCCAATGGTATTTCCGAAGGTTTCTCTATTTTCGTGACTGGCGGCACCCTGATACCGCACCAACACCCCACAATTGAAGGTGCGCCCCGCCCAGCAGGGGCTGCGCGGCGCCAAGAAAAACAGCCGCCCCTTTGAACCACGGGGCCAGCCCCGGTAAGATGCCCAACAGAATTTTTTCACCTCGCTATTCAGGACACCCGCCATGAGCATCAAATCGGACAAGTGGATTCGCCGCATGGCGCAAGAGCACGGCATGATCGAGCCCTTCGTGGAGCGCCAGATGCGTGGCGAAGGCGCTGAGCGGCTGATCTCGTTCGGGGTTTCCAGCTACGGCTACGACGTACGCTGCGCCGATGAGTTCAAGGTGTTCACCAACATCAACTCGGCAACCGTCGATCCGAAAAACTTCGACGAAAAAAGCTTCGTCGACGTCAAGAGCGACGTCTGCATCATCCCGCCAAACTCCTTTGCCCTGGCGCGCACCGTCGAATTCTTCCGTATCCCGCGTAATGTCCTGACTATCTGCCTGGGCAAAAGCACCTACGCGCGCTGCGGCATCATCGTCAACGTGACGCCGCTGGAGCCGGAATGGGAAGGGCACGTCACCCTGGAGTTCTCCAACACCACCACCTTGCCGGCAAAAATCTACGCCAACGAAGGCGTGGCGCAGATGCTGTTCTTCGAATCCGACGAAGAGTGCGAAGTGTCCTATAAGGACCGTGGCGGCAAGTATCAGGGCCAGCGCGGCGTCACTCTCCCACGCACTTGATCGAATCGTCTTACAGGCTAAGGGAATTTGTCAGCGGGCATGCACTCTATTGGGTGTACTGCCCCGACGCGTGCACAACGCGCCGGGCCACGCTTGAGGAGTCCCCTATGAAGCTCGATCCGCGAATCAGCGCCGAACTCGCCCGGCTTGAACCCAACCAGATTGGTGTGATGGCCTGGTCCTTGATGGCCGATCCCGCCGCAGGCGGCATTCCCGGCCAGCCAGGTCCCGATGATCCCTGGCCCAACCAGCCTGAAGAGCCTGGCGAACCCACTCTCCCTGACGAACCGCCTCCCGCCCCTGTGGCCTGACTTCCTGCACGTGTCGCCAATGGTCAGTTGCTCAACGCACTGGCCATACTTCCTGGTCTCCGATCACGAAGATCCGGCCGCCTTCTTCCTGCGTCACTGAATAACCCCCGGTAAAAGCGCCGAACGCCGGTAGCAGGCTGACTTGGTTGCCGATCAGGAAGCACGGCAGGCGCAAGCTTTGCCGGCCCTTGCCCCGCAGGCGATACACCGGATGCACGTGCCCGGCCAGCACATGGTGGCTGGCATGGGGGGCGGGCTCGTGCTGCAAGGCAAACGGGCCCATCAGCAAGGGTTCGGTCACCACCTCAATGTTCAGATCGCCGGGCGGGTCGCCAGCGCGTTTGTCGTGGTTGCCGCGAATCAGCGTGAGCGCCACGCCTGCATGACGCTCACGCCAGGCTCTCAGGGCGTTCAGGGTGCCGCTGGCGTGAGAGCCGGGCCCGTGGAGAAAGTCGCCGAGAAAGATCACCTGCGCGCCGGGGAAAGCCGCCAACAACCGGTCCAGGCGCTGCAGGTTGGCCGTCGTCGTGCCCTGTGGCACTGGCTGGCCCAGGCTGCGATAGGCCGACGCCTTGCCAAAATGCGCGTCGGCGATCAGCAGGCACTTTCTCGCAGGCCAGTACACCGCCTTGTCCGCCAGCAACCACAGCGCTTCTTCCGCCAGATGTATCGGGTAATGAGCGGGCATCAGGGCTTCCCGTTATCGGCGACTTTTTCCAGATCCTTGACCATCCGCGCAATCCGCTCCGAGAGTTTTTCCGAGCTCAGGCTTTCCCGAAAACGTTCCACCAGCAGCGGAAAGGCCAACGGCGTAGGCCGTTTGATGCGATGCAGGTCCAGCTTCAACCCAGACAGGTGGCGCAAGGTCTCTTCCAGGCGACGAATATCCAGCTCATCCCGCAGGACTTCTTCCCCGGCCTGGGTCAGCAGCAGGTTCTGCGGGTCATATTGCTTGAACACTTCAAAGAACAAACCGCTGGAAGCCTGGACCTGACGCGTACTTTTCGGCGCGCCCGGATAGCCTGCGAACACCAGCCCGGCGATCCGCGCGATCTCGCGAAAACGTCGCAGGGCCAGCTCACCGGCATTCAGGCTGGCTACCACGTCATCCAGCAGATGATCCGCGCTCAGCAGTTCGCCGCCCAATAACTCAGGCCAATCCACTTCGGTGGCACTCAGCAGTTCCAGCCCATAGTCATTGACCGCAATCGAGAACGTCACCGCCTGCCGCCGGCTGACGCGCCAGGCCAGCAGGCTCGCCAGCCCCAGATGCACCTGGCGCCCGGCAAACGGATACAGGAACAGATGCCAGCCTTCCCGGGACTTGAGGGCCTCGGCCAGCAAGTGATCGCGGGTCGGCAGTCCGGACCAGCGCAGTTGGGTTTCCAGCAAGGGTTGCACCGCTTGCATCTCCGGGCCGAGATAGTGACCGTGGGCAGCCGCATCAAAGCGCTCGACCACCGCCTGGGCCAGCTCGTTGGAAAGAGGCATGCGCCCGCCGTTCCAGCGTGGCACGGCAGCCTTTTTCGCGGTGCTGCGCTTCACATAAGCAGTCATGTTTTCCACCCGTACCAACTCCAGCAAGCGGCCGGCGAACAGGAAACCATCCCCTGGCTTAAGTCGTGCAATAAAGCCTTCCTCGACACTGCCCAGGGTCTTGCCACCGCCGCCTTTGCTCCAGAATTTCAGCTGGATGCTGGCGTCGCTGACGATCGTACCCACGCTCATGCGATGGCGCCGCGCCAGGCGTGCGTCGGGGACGCGCCAGATGCCGTGTTCGTCCGGCTCGACGCGGCGGTAATCCGGGTAGGCCGTCAGTGACAGGCCACCATGGCGCACGAAACCCAGGGCCCAGGCCCAATCTGCTGCGCTCAGGTCACGATAGGCCCACGCGGTGCGCACCTCCGCCAGCAGCTCATCCGGCACAAAGCCGCCGCCCAGCGCCATGCTCACCAGATGCTGCACCAGCACATCCAACGGCTTGTGAGGCGACTGGCGCGCTTCTATGCGCCGTTCAGCGATGGCGTCCTGCGCGGCAGCGGCTTCCACCATTTCCAGGCTGTGGGTTGGCACCAGCGTGACCCGCGACGGCCGGCCCGGTGCGTGGCCGGAGCGCCCTGCGCGCTGCATCAGCCGGGCTACGCCCTTGGCGGAGCCAATCTGCAGTACCCGTTCCACCGGCAGGAAATCTACCCCCAGGTCCAGGCTCGACGTACACACCACGGCCTTCAGTTGCCCCTCCTTCAGGGCTCGCTCCACCCAGTCCCGGGTTTCCCGGGACAGCGAGCCGTGGTGCAGGGCAATCACTCCGGCCCAGTCGGGGCGCGCGTCGAGCAGGGCCTGGTACCAGATTTCCGATTGTGCCCGTGTGTTGGTAAACACCAGGCAACTGCTGCTGGCATCAACTTCGGCCACCACTTGCGGGAGCATTTTCAGGCCGATATGGCCGGCCCACGGAAAGCGCTCGATAACCGGTGGCAACAGGGTGTCTACTCGCAACTGTTTGGTGGTTTGGCCTTGGACGTTGATCCCGCCGCCTTGTGGGATCAACACCTCCAACGCGTGGGCCTGATTACCCAGGGTTGCGGAAATGCCCCACACAATCAGCTCGGGGTGCCATTGCCGCAGGCGGGCGAGGGCCAGTTGCAATTGCACGCCGCGTTTGTTGCCGATCAGTTCGTGCCATTCGTCCACTACCACCATGCGCAGGTGCGACAGGCTGGCCTGGCTGTCGGCGCGGGCGAGCATCAGCGTGAGGCTTTCCGGGGTGGTGATCAGGGTGGTGGGCAGACGGCGGGTTTGGCGGGCGCGTTCGCTGCTGCTGGTGTCGCCGGTGCGCAGGCCGACGGTCCAGGGGATTTTCAGTGATTCGAGCGGGGCCTCAAGGGCGCGGGCGGTGTCGGCGGCCAGGGCGCGCATTGGGGTGATCCACAGGACGGCCAGCGGTTCGGCGGGGGCTTTGCGTTTGCGGGGCGTGGTTTCGGTGATGGCGAAGCGGTTGAGGGCGGCGAACCACAGGGCGTAGGTTTTCCCGGCGCCGGTGCTGGCGTGGAGCAGTCCCGACTGGCCTTCCTTGACTGCGTGCCATACGTCTTTTTGGAAGGCGAACGGTTTCCAGCCCTTGGCGGTGAACCAGTCTTTGGCGAAGTTGGGGGATTTGACCATGCTTGGGGCTCTGGGGGGGTAATTCAGAGACCTTTGGG
>NZ_JACARZ010000057.1:0-40427 GCF_013386315.1 Pseudomonas sp. P7779
GACTTTATTACCCGCAATAAATAACTGCGCTGAATGTGGCGAGGGAGCTTGCTGTGGCGAGGGAGCTTGCTGTGGCGAGGGAGCTTGCTGTGGCGAGGGAGCTTGCTCCCGCTGGAGTGCGCAGCGCTCCCAAAGATCTTGGGGCCGCTACGCAGCCCAGCGGGAGCAAGCTCCCTCGCCACAGCAAGCTCCCTCGCCACAGTAAACATCACTCAAGCTTTTGCCACTGCGGCGGCGGTGCAAATCCCTCGACCCAACCCGGCACGTCGTCCGCAGGCATCGGCCGGGCGATGAAATAGCCTTGGGCCACTTCGCAGCCCATGCGCATCAACAGCTGGCCGTGCTCCAGGGTTTCCAGGCCTTCGGCAATCACTTCGCGGCCAAACGCACGGGCCAGACCTATCACGGCCTTGGTCAGCGCCAGGTCGTCCTTGTCGTGCAGGATGTCGCGCACGAACGACTTGTCGATCTTGATGGTCTGGGTCGGCAGGCGCTTGAGGTAGCTCAGGGAGGAATAGCCGGTGCCAAAATCATCCAGGGAGAACTGCACGCCCAAGGCCTGGCAGGCCTCCAGGTGCTGGGTGACACGCTGGATATTGTCGATGGCCACCGACTCGGCGATCTCCAGGTCCAGCCGGTGCGGCTCCACCTGCGGGTATTGCGCCAGCAAGTCTTGCAGGCGCTCGACAAAATCCTCGCGCTGGAAGTGCCGCGCCGCGATGTTCACGCTCACCGACCACCAATGCCCATGCACCTGCCAGCGATGCATCTGGCCCAACACCTGGGCGATCACCCATTCGCCGATATCGACAATCAGGTCGGTCTGCTCGATCAGTGGCAGGAAATCCCCCGGCTTCACCAGGCCACGCTCGGGGTGCTGCCAGCGTAACAACGCTTCGAACCCCACCACCGTGCCGCAGCGCAAGTTGACCTTGGGCTGGTAATGCAGGCACAACTGGCCCGCCGCCAGGGCCTGGCGGATCTGCTCCACGGTCTGGTGGCTGGCCTTGACCTCCTGTTCCAGGGATACATCAAACAACTGGTAGCGGTTGCGCCCGCTCTGCTTGGCCACATACATCGCCTGGTCGGCATGGCGCAGCAAGGTGTCGGCGTCCTCGTCGTCCAGGGGGAACAGCGTGACGCCGATGCTGGCGAACACATTCAGCTCCGCCCCCTGGATCGAGTACGGCTCGGAAATCGCCTTGAGGATGCGCAGCAAGGCGCCGTTCAGCTCGTCGATATCGCGCACATAACGCAGGATCAGCACAAATTCGTCACCGGCGAGCCGGGCGACCACGTCCTCGCCGCGGATGATCTCCCGCAACCGAGTGGCCACTTCCACCAACAACAGATCCCCACAGGCATGCCCATACCCGTCGTTGACCGCCTTGAAGCCGTCCAGGTCGAGCATGCACAACGCCAACGGTATGTCTTCGCTGCGGGAGAACTCCAGGGACTGGTTAAGCAACTCCGACAGATAGGCGCGGTTCGGCAAGCCGGTCAGCACATCGTGGCCGACCCGCCATTGCAGGGTGTGCAACAGCTGGCGCTTTTCGCTGACATCAAAGCGGATCGACACGTACTTCTGCACGCGCCCGGTCTTCTCATCGAGCAGCGGCACCATGGTGCTGTCCACCCAATACAACGTCCCATCCTTGGCCCGGTTGCAGATTTCCCCACGCCACACCCGGCCTTCGCTGATGGCTTGCCACATGCCCTGGAAGAACCCCGCAGGGTGCAGTCCCGAGCTCAGAATGCGGTGATTTTGCCCCAGCAACTCGTCACGCCCGTAGCCGGACATGCCGCAGAACTGGTCATTGACGTAAGTGATGCAGCCCGCCAAGTCAGTCTCGGAGAAAATGGCGGCTGCATCCACGGCCCTGCGGTATTTCTCGTCCATGAGTCAGGCTCACTGTGGCTAGCGGTTGAACCGCTCGACCAGGGCGCGCAACCCGGAAGAGATGCTTTCGAGTTCCCGGCCACGGGTGACTGCAGCGTTGGCATTGCCCGCTGTCTTTTGCACCGTGGCGGCAACGTTATTGATCTGCTGTGAAACTTCCTCGGCGACGTGGGATTGTTCCTGTGAGGCAGCAGCCATTTGCTGACTCATACCGGTAATACGCTCCACCGCGTGGCGAATACCTTGCAGCGCCTGCTGCGCCTCAAGTACTTGCTGCACGCCCTGCTCGGCCTCGTGAATGCCCAGGCTCGCGATCTCGACCGCCTCATCGGCGCCGGCCCGCAGGTTCTGGATGATGCCCTGGATCTGCTGGGTCGACTCCCGCGTCTTGCCCGCCAGGGCGCGCACCTCGTCGGCCACCACGGCAAAGCCACGGCCCTGCTCGCCGGCGCGGGCCGCTTCAATGGCCGCGTTGAGGGCCAGCAGGTTGGTCTGGTCGGCGATTGCCTGGATCATGCTCGCGGCCACCTGGATTTGCTGGGTCTGCCCGGCCAGGTTGCCCACCGCCTGGTTGATCTGGGTGACGGTGCCGGCCAGCAGCTGGATCGCCTCGCGGGACGTGCCGGCCACCTGGCTGCCCTGCTCGGCGAGGGTGTTGGCGGTGTGAGCTTCGCTGGCGGTTTGCTGCACGTGCACCGCCACTTCGGCGATGGACGCAGCCATCTCGGTCATGGCGGCGGCGGTCATGTCGGTCTCGGCGCGCTGTTCCAGCAACGCCGATTCGGTGGTGCTCGACAACACGCTGGAATGGGCGGCTGCTTCGGCCATCTGGTTGGCCAGGTCGCTGAGGCGCGTCAGGGCGGTTTTAAGTCGCGCTTCTTCGCTGATCAGGATCATTTCGAGCTGCGCGCTCGGCCCCAGCGCGTCGCTGTAGGTCATGGCGCTGATGGGGTCGGAAAAGGTATTGGGCGTGTTCTGCACAATCTGCTTGAGCTGCAGCCCCAAGCGTTGATGCCCCCAGACGCCCAGGCCGAGAAACAAGCCGACAGTCAACGCCTGGGCCCATACACCCGGAACCCATTGGAAGGCGGCGACACTGGCAACGGCAGCCGCCAGTGGCAACGCCATGGCCCGGGACACAGACGCCACACGCCGCACCGGCGAGACCGCCGCACCACCTGCCTGCAACCGCGCGTACAGCGCCTCTGCGCGGCGCACCTGTTCGCGGGTGGGCTTGACCCGCACCGACTCATAGCCCGTCAGCCGCCCGTCTTCGAGAATCGGCGTCACATAGGCGCTGACCCAATAATAGTTGCCGTTCTTGCAGCGGTTCTTCACCACGCCCATCCAGCTCTGCCCGGCCTTGAGGTAGCTCCACATCAGCTGGAACACGGCGGGCGGCATGTCCGGGTGGCGCACCAGGTTGTGGGTGCTGCCGATCAGCTCGGCCTGGGTAAAGCCGCTCATGGCGGCAAACTCGGCGTTGCAGTAGGTAATATGGCTGTTGACGTCAGTTGCGGAAATTAGCCGTTGCTGCTCCCCAAAAGTCTGTTCAACAGCAGTGACCGGCAAATTGAGACGCACGTTAAAGCTCCATGGACAGCATTCGATCGCCCTCTCGACCACCGGGTAGGCAGGACAGGCGGATTCGTATTTCCAGTCGGGCTGCGCCGTCGATCGGCTGGTTGGCCGCAAAGGTACGCAAACCCACGATTTTGCACAGCAATTCATCATCCATTCAGTGATGATCAACTAGGCTTGAATTCGGGTATCCGGCACGTGAGGCGCAATGAAGCGTGGCACTGACGAGCGACATTTCAGTCCCTGCCAGGCGTCCGTTTTATGGGCACATTTATGAGAGTAAGGAGAGAGCAATGATTTCCTGTTTCATAAACCTGCCTTCTGAAACGAGACCACCAAATACTTGTCCTAGATGCCGATTCTACGAATTACATCACATTTTGCAAGAAAAGGTGATGGTACATGCGGTTGTCTAATTTTAAGATTTATCGTTAAGTTCTTGATTCTAAATGGGAATTGAGCGATGCACATTTCAAGTTTGGGTCCAGCCATCAGACGTTACCGCAAGGTCGCAGGGCTTACTCAGGCTGAACTAGGTGAAAAAACCGGTTTTGACCCTAAAACCATCAGCCGCTTCGAAACCGGCACCTATACACCCAGCGTCGAGGCACTGTTCTTGTTCGCAGAGGCGCTGGGAGTGAAGCTGAAAGTCTTTTTCGCAGACCTGGTCGACGAGGAGGAACAGCGCGCTTATCTGTTCGGTGTCATTCACAAAGCCACCCCGAAGGATCTGGGAAAGCTGATCGCAGCGGTAGACCAGGCCTTGTCCAAGCCTTAGAGCTCGCAACACACGTGCACGCAATAAAAAGAGCAGACAGCCAGATTGACTGTCTGCTCTTTGCTTGATGACTCCTGACATGAACTGACAGGACAGCCCCTTAGACTAGGGACTGAGCCGCGCCATTGCTGCGCATTCCACGGAGTCATCATGAATAGCATTGCCCATTACTTTTTGTTGTACGTCGACAGCCCGGCCACCAGCGCCAACCTCTACAGCCGGCTGCTGGACAAGCCGCCGGTGGAGCTGGGGCCGACCTTCGCGCTGTTCATCCTCGACAACGGGGTGAAACTCGGCCTGTGGTCGCGCCATACCGTGGAGCCTGCGGCCCAAGCCTCGGTTGGTGGTAGCGAGGCGGGTTTCTGCGTCGCTGATATCGCAACGGTCGACGATTTGCACACACGCTGGGTGCAACTCGGGATGAGCATCATCCAGTCACCGGTCGAGGCGGACTTCGGCTACACCTTTGTCGCCCAGGACCCCGACGGTCACCGCCTGCGGGTGTTCACCGTGAACCCGTAACGGCTTGCGGCGCCAGCGCCCTTCGAGGCTGATGGCGCCGACACTGGCCAGCACGATCAGGCCACCCAGCACCACGCGCAGCGAAACCTGCTCGCCCAGCAGCGTGGCGGCCATCACCATCGCCACCGGCGGCACCAGGTACAACGCCACTGACGCGCGGCTGACCTCGACATGCCGCAACACATAGGCCCAGGCCAGGTACGCCAGGGCGCTGGGAAAGGCGCCGAGCAACAACACCGCCCAGTTGGCTTGGGTTGATGATTGCGACACCACCGCCGGCAAACCCGGCAAATACACACACAACAGCAAGGTGCCCGACCACACGGTGTAGCACACCGTGGTCAGCGGGCTGTAGCGCCGGGAATAGTGTTTCTGGATGGTGAAATAAAGGCTCCACGACAACGCCGCCAGCAGGATCATCAGTCCACGGGGATCAATCTGCCCCAGGCCATGCTCGCCCCAGATCACCACCAGCACCCCGCTCAAGCCCAGCAGCACGCAACCCCAGCGCCAGCCGGTAACTCGCTCCTTCAAGCCGAAAAACGCCACCAGCACCGTAAATAGCGGAACCGACTGCGCCAGCACACTGGAGGCAGCGGCCGTGACAAATTGCTGGCCGAAATTGATCGTCAGGTGATGCAGGAAAATCCCGAAGAAGCCCAGCACCAGCAACCACGGCAGGTCCCGCAGACGTGGCCGCTCGATCCTCATGACCAACGCGACGCCGGCCATCAATACCGAAGCAATCAGGAACCGCCCCAAGGCCAACTGGCCAGGGCTGTAGCTGTGCAAGGCCAGATGCACGCCAATCGGCGAATACGCCCAACAGAGGATGACGCTGGCAGTGACTAGCGTAAGCTTTACAGGTGATGGGGCTTTCATGAACGGCGTCCAGCAGTGGGAATGCCGTCAGTCTTGGCCTCGGCAAGGCGCAGGACAATTAACCGTTTCTGACTTCTGTAATCACTGGAACTGAGCGATGGAACTGGCCCAACTGAAAATGGTGAAAGCCGTGGCACAAACCGGCAGCGTGGCCCAGGCCGCCCTGCAACTGCACTGCGTGCCGTCCAACATCACCACACGCATCAAGCAACTGGAAAGCGAGTTGGGTACCCCGCTGTTCATTCGCGCCGGGCGCGGGTTGGCGATCAGTGCCGCAGGGGAAGTGTTTCTCGACTACTGCGAGCGCATCCTCGCGCTGGTGGAAGAGTCCAAGCGTGCCGTCGACAGCAACGCGATTCCCCGCGGCAAGCTGCGCATCGGCGCAGTGGAATCCAGCGCCAGTGGCCGCCTGCCGCCGCTGCTGGCCGAATACCATCGACGTTATCCACAAGTGGAGCTGGAACTGGTGACCGGTGCCTGGGCGCAGTTACTCGATGACCTGCAACATCACCGCATCGACGCCGCGCTGGTGGCCGCCGGCGGCAAACGCCCGAAGCTCGAACAAAGCGTGGTCTACAGCGAGCGCCTGGTGCTGATTACCAGCGCCTCCAGCGCACCCATCGAGGACGCCCGGGACCTGGCCGGCCGCACGCTGCTGGTGTGGCCGCCCGGCTGCCCGTATCGCGCCGCCCTGGAGAACTGGCTCAAGCCCCACGACATCAAGCCTGCCATCGCAAGTTATGCCAGTTGGGGCACGATCATTGGCTGCGTCAGCGCGGGGATTGGCGTGGCACTGGCGCCGGAAGGCATCCTGGCGCGCTACGAGCAGGCCAATCAATTGACGTCCTACCGCTTCGACGAATTGGCGGCGGTGGATAACCTGCTGTTCTGGCACAAAGATACCCAACGCCATCTGGCGCGGGATGCCTTTGCGGGGCTGTTGCGGGAGACTTTCGGCTAACCGGTTTTCGCCCCGCTGTGCGCGGGCGCAGGGAGCATCTTCAGCCTTTTGCGGGGACCAGCCTGGCGTACTGGTCCTGGCTGATCCAGCCCTTGGAAGAGCGGCCTTCGCCATTGATGAACTCGACCTGGGCCCAGCCATCCTTAAACGCCAGTACCGCGACCACATCGTCCTTGACCACGTAGGCACGATGGCTGGCCTTGGCGTCCGGCGTCTTCTGCAGGAAGGCCTTGTCGGACGAAACGGTCACCAAGCCAATCCATTTCTTGGCAGCGGTTTGGGTCAGGTCCAGGCCGGTGGCAATTTCCGGCATCAACACGTTGATGCAGCCGGGATGTTCGCGGCCCTTCTCCACGGTCAGCATCACACCGTCCGAGGAAGCCGCGACGGTACCCGGATAGGCCTCATCCAGCCATGTCGACACCGATGCCTTCGCACCGTCGACCTTGCCCTGCAGGAAGAACGTGCACGAGCGGGTCACGCCCTCGCCCATTTCCTCGGCATAAAACCCCTCCACCTGATGCTCGGGCGTCACGGCCAGCATCAGCCCTTCGTACTTGCCCGAGTGCAGCGTGGCGGCAAACGCCGGCGCACCTGCAGCAACACACACGAAAGAGGCAACCAGCAATCGGGACACGCAACGTTTGAACGGCATTCTATTTTTTCCCTTCAAGTGCTTCGTAGGCTTTTTTGATGCGTTGGTCATAGTCGCCATAATCCTTGCCGTTATAGTTCAGCGCCATGGCGGCGTAATCCTTGTTCTTCATGGCCTTGACCAGGGCCGGGCTCTGGCTGCAAAAACCGAGGAAGGCCTTTAGTTGATGCCCGGCATTAATTTTCATGGCCACCGCAAATTCAAAAACCGTTTTATAACCGCATGCCGTGAAGTTGGAGCCCATAATCTGAAACATGCCCCAGGAGGCCGACTTCAAGGCCGCTTCCTGATCCAGCGCAAAGGCGGTGGCCATGGTTTCCCAGGCCTTGGTCTGGTCCTTGTTATTGGCCTTCCACTGGGGCCCGGCCTTCTTCACGTAGGGGTACGACAACAGCGGGTGGGTCTGGTCGTATTTACTCTTGGTGTACTTGCGAAAATGGTGCCCTTCAAAGGCGATCACCGGCAACTTGGCCGGGCCGAACCCGGAGCGCCCGCCCGACTCCACCGTGGCGAAGGCCTTGATAATATTGACCGAAATCCCGTTACCCAACTGCGCGGCAGCGTTCTGGAAGTCCGTATCCGTCAGCGTCGTACCGCCGTCGCACGTGGCCTGGAGCATCATCTGCCGGTTGCGCCGCTCGGCCTCGATCATTGCCCGCATGCGGTCCAGATAGTGGTCGACAGTGGCCTGGACCATGTCCGCGCCGGTGTTGCCGAACACATTGAGGAACGTCGGAATACGCAGGGTCGGGTTCGGCTTGACCGGCACCTTCACCGCTTCTTCGATCAGGCTATTGAAGGTGCGCCCGGTAGGGTCGATGACACCGTCGGGATGCGCGTATTTGAGGTGGCGGAACTGATACTGGCTGATGCACTGCACCAACTGGCCGTCGCATTTGCCATTTTCCGCCAGGGGGAAACCCAACTTGGGAATGATCAAGTTGAATAAATACTGGATGCATTGAACATCGGCGGGCAAGTTGCGGGCTTTGCCCGGCGCACCGACGGAAGCGCTGATGAGAGTGGGCAACCCTTGCAGGCTTTTCATTACCGACATCCTTGTTAGTTGGGGTGAATGAGCAATAAAGCGCCATCACTTTAATATCATCCATGCATTGACGACATATCTTGAAATATGTGACTGGCGCAAACTAGCAAGGCTTGTAGACGCTGTCCAGAAGGGATGCTTGAAGTTGTGAAAGAGTCCTCACGGTCGTTTGGCAGCGCGATTGCTGTCGGGCGTGCGAAGGATTTTCCGAAAGACGAACAGCAGAAATCGCTTCGCAGTTGACGATTGTCAGCGAAGGGTTTCATACGCGTATTTTTTTGAATCAAGGAGGGGTGGCGTTATGGAGGCAACCCCACCAGCCACACCCCGGCACACAATGTTCCCGCTGTGGCTGCTGCCTTCCGGCTCTGACCAGGTTCACGGGTAATCGTTGCGGGGGGACCGATGGGGTCACCATAACGACGCTCGCCTCTCGGCAAGCCGCGCCATTGTACCGATCTCATCGGAAGTTACAACCGTTGGCGCGGGATTAAAAATATCTGATGGTTCAAGTACTTGGCCGTAGGAGCAAGCTTGCTCCTACAAAAGCACGACCTCGTCCGCCCGACCGCCCTCTTGCTGGATCACCAGGTGAATGAAGTGCAGCTTGGCAATCACCGCCGGCGGCAGGACGAACGGATAGAAATCCGGCTGGCCCATGCTGCGGGACAGTTCGTTGAGCATACCGGCCAGTTCGATCCACGCATTGACGAATGACAGGAACGCCGTGCCGCCGGGATGCCCGGGGTCGTAGAGGGTGCTGAGGGGGAACGGCTGGTAATCCAGGTCCATCTCCCGGGCGCTCATGCCGAAGCCCAGCGCGGTGTCGACGGCGTCCATCATGTGCAGGTAATGCGCCCAGGTTTCCGCCCAGTCTTCCCACGGGTGCATGGTGGCGTAGGCGCTGACGCAGGTTTGCTGCCAGTCCGGGCGCGGGCCGTTCTGGTAGTGCTGCTCCAGGGCGTCGGCGTAGCTGGCGCGCTCGTCACCGAACAGCGTTCGGAACGGCTCCAGCCAATGGCTGTTGGCGATCAGGCGGTCCCAGTAGTAATGGCCGACCTCGTGACGGAAGTGACCGAGCAAGGTGCGGTAAGGCTCGCGCATCTGTACGCGAATTTTCTCACGGTGGGCGTCGTCGGCTTCCTTGATGTCGAGGGTGATCAGGCCATTGGCGTGGCCGGTGGTGGGCGCGTTGCCTTCCAGGTCGATGCCGACAAAATCGAAGGCCAGGCCGGTGTCTTCATCGACCGTCTTCGGAATCACCTGCAAGCCCAGGCTGATGAGTTGGGCCACCAGACGACGCTTGGCGGTTTCGACCTTGCGCCAGCGTTCGGGGTTTTCGGGGATCGACAGGTCGGGGATGGTGCGGTTCAGGCTGCAGGCCACGCACAAGACCTGGCCGTTGTCGGCGGGCAGCAGCCAATTGCACGCGGCGGGCGTGTCAAGGTTGGCGCAGCGGCGAAAGGCACCGGCTTCAGGGTCGGCGTCCAGCAGCCAGGTATCGGCGTACGGGCCGGGCTGCAGGGAGGACAGGCGACTCTGCTCCGGCTGATAGCCCAGCAGCGCCGAGCAGGCCAGGCACTGGCTGTTGCGAAAGAACAGCGATTGCCCACAGCGGCACTGCCAGACCTTGCTGTTGCGCGAGGTCTCGGCCATGAACGGTGCGGCGATGCGCGAACTGAGTTGTTCGAAGAAGCGGTACATGGCGATCTCTCCCAGGGCTGCCCAAGACTAGATCATGGTTACGAGCTGATCGTTCCAGTTTTTTATTGGCGGCTTATTACTTGTGGCGAGGGGGCTTGTCCCCCGTTGGGCTGCAAAGCAGCCCCAGTAAGGTCAACCGGTTCTTTCAGCTAGAACTCGATAGCGGGTTCTGGGGCCGCTGCGCAGCCCAACGGGGGACAAGCCCCCTCACCACAAAAGCATCAGACCGTGATGTTGTGCTTGGCCAAAAATGCCACGAACGCCTCTTCATCCAGCACTTTCAAGCCCAGCTCAGTGGCCTTGGCGAGCTTCGAACCCGCGCCCGGCCCGGCGACCACGCAATGGGTTTTCGCCGACACCGAGCCCGCCACCTTGGCGCCCAGGCTTTCGAGTTTTTCCTTGGCAACATCGCGGCTCATCAGTTCCAGGGAGCCGGTGAGCACCCATGTGTGACCGGCCTCGGGCAAGCCTTCGACGACTTTCTTCTCACTCTGCCAGTGCATGCCGAAGTCCTTGAGCTGTTGCTCGATGGCCAGCGCACGCCGGGCGTTTTCTTCAATATCAAAAAAGTCCCGGACGGCCTTGGCCTGCTTCTCCGGCAACGCCTGGCGCATGTCGAGCCAGTCGGCCTTGATCACGCCTTCGAGGGAGCCAAACTTGTCCGCCAGCTTCTGCGCGGCGCCCGGCCCTACGGACGGTACGTGCAGCTTGTCGAGCAAGCCGCCCAACGTGGTGCTGGCCGCAAACTCGGCGCTCAGGTCGCCCTGCTCCTGCAACTCCAGACCGCACTCGTCCTTCGAGATCAGGGCGCCAATCACATCCTGGTTATGGCTGTCTTCAAAGAAGCTGTGAATCTCGTGGGCCACTTCCAGGCCAACGTCCGGCAAGTACGTCAGCACTTCCGGCAAGGCCTGCTGCACGCGCTCCAGGGATGCCAGCGAGCGCGCCAGCACCTTGGCCGTCTCCTCGCCCACATCGGGAATGCCCAGAGCGTAGATAAACCGTGCGAGGGTTGGCGTCTTGCTGTTTTCAATAGAGGCAATCAGCTTCTTGCTGGAAACGTCGGCAAAACCTTCCAGGTCGATGATCTGTTCGTACTTGAGCTTGTAGAGATCCGCCGGCGAGCCGATGAGTTTTTCGTCCACCAGTTGCTCGATGGTCTTGTCGCCCAGGCCATCGATGTCCATGGCCCGGCGCGAAACGAAATGGATGATCGCCTGCTTGAGCTGCGCACCACAGGCCAGGCGCCCGACGCAGCGGTACACCGCGCCTTCACTGACGGTTTCCTTGCCCTTGCTGCGCTTGACCAGTTGCGTACGCTCAACGTGGGAACCGCACACCGGGCAACTCTCGGGGATCTGCACCGCACGGGCGTTTTCCGGGCGACGCTCGGTCACCACCGACACCACCTGCGGAATCACATCACCGGCACGGCGGATGATCACCGTGTCGCCGATCATCAGGCCCAGGCGTGCCACCTCGTCCATGTTGTGCAGTGTGGCGTTGGACACGGTCACACCCGCGACCTTGACCGGTTTCAAGCGTGCCACGGGTGTCACAGCGCCGGTGCGGCCGACCTGGAATTCAACGTCAAGCAGCTCGGTCAGCTCTTCCATGGCCGGGAATTTATGGGCAATTGCCCAGCGCGGCTCGCGGGCACGAAAGCCCAGCTCCCGCTGGTAGGCAATGCTGTTGACCTTGAACACCACGCCGTCGATTTCATAGGGCAAGGCGTTGCGGCGCTCACCGATATCGCGGTAGTAGTCGAGGCAATCCTGAATCCCCTTGGCCAGCTTCAGCTCATGGCTGATGGGCATGCCCCACTTCTTCAGCTGTTGCAGGTTGCCGATGTGGGTGTCGCTGATATCCGTGGTCACGCCATAGCAGCAGAATTCCAGCGGACGGCTGGCGGTGATCTTCGAGTCCAGCTGACGCAGGCTACCCGCCGCCGCGTTGCGCGGGTTGGCGAAGGTCTTGCCGCCAACTTCCAGCTGGGTGGCGTTCAGCCGCTCGAAACCGGCCTTGGACATGAATACTTCGCCGCGCACTTCGAGGGTCGCCGGCCAGCCGGTGCCGTGCAGTTTCAAAGGAATGTTGCGTACGGTACGCACGTTGACGCTGATGTCTTCGCCAGTGGTGCCATCGCCGCGGGTGGCGCCACGCACCAGCTCACCGTCCTGATACAGCAGGCTGACCGCCAGGCCATCGAGCTTCGGCTCACAGCTGTACTCCACCGCTGCGCCACCGCCAAACAGGTCGCCCACGGGCAGGTCCAGGCCTTCAGTGACCCGGCGATCGAATTCCAGCATGGTACTTTCATCAAAGGCGTTGCCGAGGCTGAGCATCGGGATTTCGTGGCGTACCTGAGTGAACGCAGACAATGCCGCACTGCCGACCCGCTGCGTCGGTGAATCACGGGTTACCAGCTCCGGGTGCTCGGCTTCAAGCGCCTTGAGCTCGTGGAACAAACGGTCGTACTCGGCGTCCGGAATGCTCGGCTCGTCGAGGACGTGGTAACGGTAGTTGTGCTGATCCAGTTCAGCGCGCAGTTCGAGGATGCGGGTGTGGGCGGCGGTCATGGGTGTTCTCTCATAAAGCAAAAGAGCAGCCGAAGCTGCTCAATATGTTAGTGCATGGATTCTACAGGCAACGCTTAAGCTTGGACCTTAGCGCTTCTGTGTCAGGGCACGACGCTCGAACTCGACGATGCGCTGACGGTAATGCTCGATGGTCTGGGCGGTCAGGACGCTGCGTTGATCGTCCTTGAGTTCGCCGTTGAGTTCCTGGGACAGCTTGCGAGCTGCCGCCACCATCACGTCGAACGCTTGTTTCGGGTGACGCGGGCCCGGCAAGCCGAGGAAGAAGCTCACCGCCGGAGTGCTGAAATGGTCGATGTCGTCCAGATCGAAGATGCCCGGCTTGACCGCATTGGCCATGGAGAACAGGACTTCGCCGTTGCCGGCCATGCTTTCGTGGCGATGGAAAATATCCATCTCGCCAAAGCGCAGACCGCTTTCCAGAATATTCTGCAGCAGGGCCGGGCCCTTGAAGCCGGCGGCGTCACGGCAGATCACGCTGATCACCAGCACCTCTTCGGCAGCCGGCTGGTCCTTGACGGATTCTTTATGGGCGCTCTTGGCCGGGGACTCATCCGGGAAGTCGTCATCACGGCTGCTGAAGCTCGGGCCTTCTTCCAGGTCCAGGTTCAGGTCGCCCTGGGATGGCTCGCTGGCCGCGCTGCGCTTGCCGCGCTTGGGTTCACGGGCTTCACGCACCGGTGCGCTCATCGACGGCAGGTCGTGCTCGTCCAGGTGCGGTTCTTTATGGTTGTCCAGGACACGCGGTGGCCCCAGCAGCTCGGCGCTGCCGTCGTCGTCCGGCAAATTGGACAGGTTGCGGTCCAGGCGAAATTTCAACTTGCCCTTGCCGCCACGCATCCGGCGCCAGCCATCAAAAAGAATACCGGCAATGACAATAATGCCGATGACGATCAGCCACTCGCGCAGACCGATTTCCATGTAATCCCGTGCCTCTAATAAAAAATGCTGAAAAATAAGGGGTTTAGCACCGTGCAAACCGCTTTAAAACGTGGCGCCAACTCTATGTTCTGAATGACGTTTTGCCCACGCATACGAAAATTTGACATTAAACTAGCACGACCAAAGATAACTTTACACCGTCTGTCAAAATGCCTTGAACAAATATGTCCATTTGCCACTTTTCCCAGACCGGTAAATCACCTTACGTCCTGCTGAAAATCCTCCTTCGACCTGCGGCTCAGGATTCCACCAGCGCCATCGCCTCTTCGACATCCACCGCCACCAATCGCGAACAGCCCGGCTCGTGCATCGTCACGCCCATCAATTGATCGGCCATTTCCATGGCGATCTTGTTGTGGGTGATATAGATGAACTGCACCGTCTGGGACATCTCTTTAACCAGTCGGGCGTACCGTCCAACGTTAGCGTCATCCAGCGGGGCGTCAACTTCGTCGAGCATGCAAAACGGCGCCGGGTTCAACTTGAAGATCGCAAATACCAGGGCCAATGCGGTCAGTGCCTTCTCGCCACCAGACAACAAATGGATGGTGCTGTTCTTCTTGCCCGGAGGCCGCGCCATGATCGTTACCCCTGTATCGAGTAGATCTTCGCCCGTCAGTTCCAAGTAAGCGCTGCCACCACCGAAAACTTTCGGGAATAACGCCTGTAAACCGCCATTAATCTGATCAAAGGTATCTTTGAAGCGATTACGGGTTTCCTTGTCGATCTTGCGGATCACGTTTTCCAGGGTGTCCAGCGCTTCGACAAGATCGGCGTTCTGCGCGTCCAGATAACGCTTGCGCTCGGACTGCTGCTGGTACTCGTCGATGGCCGCGAGGTTGATCGCGCCGAGTCGTTGAATGCGCGCAGCAATCCGTTCAAGTTCTTCTTCGGCTTCTTTCTCGTTGGCCTCGGCGGTCAGGGTATTGAGCACGCCGTGCAGGTCGTAGCCGTCTTCCAGCAACTGGTCTTGCAGGGTTTTGCGGCGCACCGTCAGGGCCTGCCATTCCATGCGCTGCTGTTCGAGCTGGCCCCGGATCAGTTGCGACTGTTGCTCGGCCTGGGTCCGGCGTTTTTCTGCGTCGCGCAGTTCGCGGTCGGCGTCTTCCAGGGCGATTTGGGCGGTCTTGAGCTCTTCGTCGACGGTCATGCGCTTGTCGAGCAACTCTTCAAGCTTCAGGCGCAGCTCTTCCAGCGGGGCCTCGCCCTCCTCCAGGTTGAGGCTCAGTTGCTCGCGTTTTTCGGTCAGGCGTTCGGACTGCATTTCCAGGCGCTCAAGGGCCTGGCGCGTGGAGTCGTGCTGCGCCCGCAGGGAGCCGAGGCGCACGGCCAATTGATGGGCGTGATCCTTGTGCTGGCGAGCTTCCTGGCGCACCCGATCGAGGCGCTCGCGCAAGCTGTCGCGCTGGGCCAGCAGCAACTCGCGCTGCTCGGTGTCCAGGGCCATGCTGTCGAGGGCTTCCTGCAATTGCAGGCGTGCTTCGCCGACTTGTTCGTGTTCGAGGGCGCGTTGCTCGCCCATCTCGGCCACTTCTTCGTCGAGCCGGGTGCGGCGCAGGGTCAGTTGCTCGACCTTGGCCTTGCTCGCCGAGAGCTGGGCTTTCAATTCGCCCTGCTGGCGCGCTTCGTCCTGCAACAGCCGGCGCAGGTGTTCGCGGCCGGTCTCTTGCTGGCGCTGGGTGGCGCGCAGGGTTTGCAGCTGGTTTTCCAGGGACTCGAGTGTGGCTTCGCGCTCTTCGCGCTCGGCGGTCAGGTTGACGATTTCCTGGCCACGGGCCAATACGCCGCTTTCCGCTTCGCTGGCACGCCGTACCCGCAAAAAGTGCCGGCCGACCCAAAAGCCATCACGGCTGATCAGGCTTTGCCCGGCGGCCAACTGCCCGCGCTGGGCCAGGGCCTGCTCAAGGCTGTCGACCGGCTTGACCTGGCCGAGCCAGGGCGACAGGTCAATCGCCGCCTCCACTTTATCCAGCAGGCTGCCCGGCACGCGAGTGCCGTCCGCCGCCGGGCTGAGCAAACGCAGATCGCCCTGGGCAAAACCCGCCAGGTCAAACCCGCCAAAATCATCCACCAGCACCGCTTGCAGGTCGGCGCCGAGCACGGTTTCCACCGCCAGCTCCCAACCGGCTTCAACCTTCAGGCCTTCGGCCAGGCGCGGACGCTCGGCCAGGTGTTGGTCACGCAGCCATTCAGCCGTGCCGGTGCCCGGGTCGAGCGCCGCTTGCTGCAAGGCTTCCAGGGAAGCCAACCGGCCGTTGAGCCGCTGCAAATCGCCCTGGGCCTGCTGCTGTGCCTGGGTCGCCTGCTGCAGTTGCTGACGCAATTGCTCGAGGCGCTCCACTTGTTGTTCTTCGCTGGCTTCCAGCTCTTCCAGCGTCATTTCGCTTTCGGCGAGTTTCTCGCTCAGTTCGAGGATCGCTGCATCTTCCGGGTCGGCAGCGAGCAGCACGCGCTCTTCCACCAGGCGCCGCTGACGCTCGGCCAGGCGCTCCATGCTGGTTTCCAGTTGCTGGATGCGTGACTGCTGCACCTCAGCCTGGCGGCGCGGCTCGGCAGATTGCAGGTTGAACGTGTCCCACTGCTCCTGCCAGGCGTGCATGGTGGTTTCGGATTCTTCCAGGGCCGCAGCGGCTTCCTCGGCAGCGGCGCTGGTGACTTCCTGCTCGGGAGTGAGCATGTCCAGCTCCTCCCCAAGGGTCAGCAGCAAGGTGCGGTCGTGGCCCAGGTGCGATTCGGTTTCCAGGCGCGCACGCTCGGCTTCTTTCAAGTCGTCCTGCAACTGGCGCAAACGCTGCTGGCCGTGCTGGATGCTCTGCTCGACCCGGGCGATATCGCCGCCCACCGAATAGAAGCGCCCCTGCACCAGATTGAAGCGCTCGGACAGGTCATGGTGACCGTCCCGCAGGCGTTCGATGCTGGCGTCGGCATTGCGCTGCTCGGCCACCAGGGCTTCGAAGCTGATTTCCTGGGTGCCGATGATTGCTTCGCGCTGGCCCACCTGGTCATTCAACGCCTGCCAGCGCAGGGCCGACAGTTGCGCCTTGAGCTGACGCTCCTCGCCCTTGTATTCCTGATACTTCTCGGCGGCCTGGGCCTGGCGGTGCAGGCGCTCCAGCTGGCGCTCCAGCTCTTCACGCAGGTCAGTCAGGCGGGCAAGGTTTTCATGGGTACGGCGGATACGGTTTTCGGTCTCGCGGCGGCGCTCCTTGTACTTGGAGATGCCGGCCGCTTCCTCGATAAAGTTACGCAGGTCTTCGGGCTTGGCTTCGATCAGCTTGGAGATCATCCCCTGTTCGATGATCGAATAGCTGCGCGGGCCCAGGCCGGTACCGAGGAAGATGTCGGTGATGTCCCGGCGGCGACACTTGGTGCCGTTGAGGAAGTAGCTGTTCTGGCTGTCGCGGGTCACTTTGCGGCGAATGGAGATTTCCGCATAGGCCGCGTACTCGCCCACCAGGGTGCCGTCGGAATTGTCGAACACCAGTTCGATGCTGGCCTGGCTCACCGGCTTGCGGCTGGTGGAGCCGTTGAAGATGACGTCGGTCATCGACTCGCCACGCAGGTTTTTTGCGGAGCTCTCGCCCATCACCCAGCGTACGGCGTCGATGATGTTCGACTTGCCGCAGCCATTGGGCCCGACCACTGCCGCCATGTTACTGGGGAAGTTCACCGTGGTCGGGTCGACGAAGGATTTGAACCCCGCCAGTTTGATGCACTTGAGCCGCACGCTTAGGCTTCCGCCAACGCAGCAATGACCAGCGAGCAACTGCGCTCGCCGTAGGCCGAGAGCACCAGGCGAATCTGCGGCAGGTCACGGGCCAGCACGGCGGCGAGCAATTGCTCGAACAGCACCAGGTACTCGCTCATGGACGCCTTGCGCTGATCCAGCGCCAGGTAATAGGCGCGGTTCATCGCCGGCTGCAGGTTCTCGACGGTTTCCTGCAGGTACGGGTTGTTGGCGAATGGATAGGCGGCACGCATCACGTTGAAGCTCTCTTCGACGAAGGCGCGGATGTCCTGGCGTTCGAAGCTGGCGATCAGGCGCTGCTGGATTTGCACGAACGGCGCCATGTCGGCCTGGGTCTGCCAGCCGGCGGCGACCGCATTGCCCAGCAGGATGTACAGCTCGCCCATCAGCGTGCACAGGCTTTGCACCTTGTGGGCCGTCAGCTCGGTGACGTGGGCGCCACGGCGCGGCAGGATCGCAATCAGGTGCCGGCGCTCGAGGATCAGCAAGGCTTCGCGCACGGAACCACGACTGACATTCAGCGCCAGTGTGACCTTCTGCTCCTGGATCCGCTCCCCAGGCTTGAGATCGCCGCGAATGATACGTTCGGCGAGGTGGTGAGCGATTTGCTCGGCAAGACTATCCGGCGCCTTGAACGTCATGTTTTCCCTTCAAAATCTTCTATCGGTACAAGCGCGGCAGTGTAGCGCACTTGCCGGTTGATGGCGTACGGCCCACAGAGCGGAATTTGGCATGAAATAAGCAGCCATTAAAGTCCAGAAGCCCCCAAAAACGGCGGTTCCAGAGAACTGGACCATAATTAAGGATGTTGATATCGCATTTTCTTGACCTTTAGGTCAGAAAATCGTTGACCGAAAAGTCAGACATGACTAGATTCGGCGCAAAGCGGTTAACAACAATAATGAGTCTGCGAGGCCTTCCGTGATCCAGTTTTTACTAAACCAGGAGCTCCGTAGCGAGCACGCCCTGGACCCGAACCTGACTGTGCTCAACTATTTGCGTGAGCACCTGGGCAAATCCGGCACCAAGGAAGGCTGCGCCAGCGGCGACTGTGGCGCCTGCACCGTGGTAGTCGGCGAGTTGCACACCGACGATCAGGGCGCCGAGCAGATTCGCTATCGCAGCCTCAATTCGTGCCTGACGTTTGTCTCGTCCCTGCACGGTAAACAACTGATCAGCGTCGAAGACCTCAAGCACCAGGGCCAACTCCACAGCGTGCAACAGGCCATGGTGGAGTGCCACGGTTCGCAATGCGGCTTCTGCACCCCGGGCTTTGTGATGTCGCTGTTCGCCCTGCAAAAGAACAGTGATGCACCCGACAGCCAAAAGGCCCACGAAGCCCTGGCTGGCAACCTCTGCCGCTGCACCGGCTATCGCCCGATTCTCGCCGCCGCCGAACAGGCCTGCTGCAATAAGCCCCAGGACCAGTTCGACAGTCGCCAGGCCGACACCATCGCCCGCCTGAAAGCCATCGCGCCGACGCAAACCGGTGAATTGAACAGCGGCGACAAACGCTGCCTGGTGCCGCTGACCGTCGCCGACCTGGCGGACCTTTACGACGCTTACCCACAAGCCCGGCTGCTGGCCGGCGGCACCGACCTGGCGCTGGAAGTCACCCAGTTCCACCGCACGCTACCGGTGATGATCTACGTCGGCAATATCGAAGAGATGAAGCGCATCGAAAGCTTCGACGACCGCCTGGAAATCGGCGCCGCCACTCCCCTGTCCGATTGCTACAGCGCGCTCAACCACGAATACCCGGATTTCGGCGAATTGCTCCACCGTTTCGCCTCCTTGCAGATCCGCAACCAGGGCACCCTGGGCGGCAATATCGGCAATGCCTCGCCCATCGGTGACTCGCCGCCACTGCTGATCGCCCTCGGCGCGCAGATCGTGCTGTGCAAGGGCAACACCCGCCGTACCCTGGCGCTGGAAGACTATTTCATCGACTACCGCGTCACCGCCCGCCAGGACAGCGAATTCATCGAGAAAATCATCGTGCCCAAAGGCGTGCCGCTGTTCCGTGCCTACAAGGTTTCCAAGCGCCTGGACGATGACATCTCTGCCGTCTGCGCGGCCTTCAACCTGAGGATCACTAACGGTGTGATCGACGATGCCCGCGTGGCGTTCGGCGGCATGGCCGCCACCCCGAAACGCGCGAAGAACTGCGAAGCCGTACTGAACGGCGCCACCTGGAATTCCGCCACCGTGGAAAAAGCCTGCGCGGCCCTGGCCGAGGATTTCACCCCGCTGTCGGACTTCCGCGCCAGCAAGGAATACCGCCTGCTCAGCGCACAGAACCTGCTGCGCAAATACTTCATCGAACTGCAAACGCCGCACATCGAGACTCGGGTGACCGCTTATGTCTAACCATCACGCCGTGGAAAAATCCCAGGCCGAACTCGCCGAACTGTTTGCCAAGGACCTGACCAGCGGCGTCGGTCGCAGCGTCAAGCACGACAGCGCCGCCAAGCACGTCTCGGGCGAAGCGCAGTACATTGATGACCGCCTGGAATTCCCCAACCAATTGCACCTGTACGCACGCATGTCGGACCGCGCCCACGCGAAGATCCTCAGCATCGACACCGCGCCCTGCTACGCCTTTGAAGGCGTGCGTATCGTCATCACCCACGAAGACGTGCCGGGTCTGAAAGACATCGGCCCGTTGATGCCCGGCGACCCGTTGCTGGCCATCGACACCGTGCAGTTCGTCGGCCAGGTGGTGCTGGCCGTCGCCGCCCGCGACCTGGAAACCGCACGCAAGGCGGCGATGGCCGCTGTGATCGAATACGAAGACCTGGAGCCGGTGCTGGACGTGGTCGAGGCGTTTCGCAAAAAACATTTCGTGCTCGACAGCCACACCCACCAGCGCGGTGATTCGGCGGGCGCACTGGCGACCGCGAAGAACCGTATCCAGGGCACCCTGCACATCGGCGGCCAGGAACACTTCTACCTGGAAACCCAGATCTCCTCGGTGATGCCCACCGAAGACGGCGGCATGATCGTCTACTGCTCCACGCAAAACCCCACCGAAGTACAGAAGCTGGTGGCCGAAGTACTCGACGTATCGATGAACAAAATCGTGGTCGACATGCGCCGCATGGGCGGTGGTTTTGGCGGCAAGGAAACCCAGGCCGCCAGCCCGGCATGCCTGTGTGCGGTGGTCGCACGCCTCACCGGCCAGCCGACCAAAATGCGCCTGCCGCGTGTCGAAGACATGCTGATGACCGGCAAGCGCCACCCGTTCTATATCGAGTACGACGTAGGCTTCGACGACAGTGGCCGGCTGCACGGCATCAACCTGGACCTGGCGGGCAACTGCGGTTGCTCACCGGACCTGTCGAACTCGATTGTCGACCGCGCAATGTTCCACTCCGACAACTCGTATTACCTGGGCGACGCCACCGTCAACGGCCACCGCTGCAAGACCAACACCGCCTCCAACACCGCTTACCGTGGCTTCGGCGGCCCCCAAGGCATGGTCGCCATCGAAGAAGTGATGGACGCGATTGCCCGACACCTGGCCCTCGACCCGCTGGCCGTGCGCAAGGCCAACTACTACGGCAAGACCGAGCGCAACGTCACCCACTACTACCAGACCGTCGAGCACAACATGCTCGAAGAGATGACCGCCGAACTCGAACAAAGCAGCCAGTATTTCGAGCGCCGCGAAGCGATCCGTCGCTACAACGCCAACAGCCCGATCCTGAAAAAAGGCCTGGCCCTGACGCCGGTAAAATTCGGCATTTCCTTCACCGCCAGTTTCCTCAACCAGGCCGGTGCGCTGATCCACATCTACACCGACGGCAGCATCCACCTGAACCACGGCGGCACCGAGATGGGCCAGGGGTTGAACATCAAGGTCGCGCAGGTGGTGGCCGAGATTTTCCAGGTGGAAATCGACCGCGTGCAGATCACCGCCACCAACACCGACAAGGTGCCCAACACCTCGCCGACGGCGGCTTCCAGCGGCGCCGACCTGAACGGCAAGGCCGCACAGAATGCTGCCGAAACCATCAAGCAGCGCCTGGTGGAGTTTGCCGCGCGCAAATATGAAGTCAGCGAGGCCGACGTTGAATTCCACAACGGGCATGTGCGGGTCCGCGATCACATCCTGACCTTTGAAGCGCTGATCCAGCAGGCGTATTTCGCCCAGGTGTCGCTCTCCAGCACGGGCTTCTACAAGACCCCGAAAATCTTCTACGACCGCAGCCAGGCACGTGGGCGGCCGTTCTACTACTTCGCGTTCGGCGCGGCCTGTTGCGAGGTGATCGTCGACACGCTGACCGGCGAGTACAAGATGCTGCGCACCGACATCCTGCATGACGTGGGCGCCTCGCTGAACCCGGCCATCGACATCGGCCAGGTCGAAGGCGGCTTCATCCAGGGCATGGGTTGGCTGACCATGGAAGAGCTGGTGTGGAATAACAAGGGCAAGCTGATGACCAACGGTCCGGCCAGCTACAAGATCCCGGCGGTGGCCGACATGCCGCTGGACCTGCGGGTGAAGCTGGTGGAAAACCGCAAGAACCCGGAAGACACGGTGTTCCATTCCAAGGCCGTGGGTGAGCCGCCGTTCATGCTTGGTATTGCCTCGTGGTGTGCGATCAAGGACGCCGTGGCGAGCCTGGGTGACTATCGCCATCAGCCGAAGATCGATGCACCGGCGACGCCGGAGCGGGTGTTGTGGGGCTGTGAGCAGATGCGCCAACTGACCGCTGCAAAAGCTGTGGAAACGGAAACCGAGCTGGCTTCGCTCTAGACCGAGGCGCTGCCTTCGCGAGCAAGCCCGCTCCCACATTTTGATTTGTGAACACATTCAAATGTGGGAGCGGGCTTGCTCGCGAAGGCGGTCGAACTGACAACAGAGATGTTGAGGTAAACATGAACAACTGGATCAGCGCCCTCGCCGACCTGCAGAACCAGGGCGAGCCCTGCGTGCTGGTGACCATCATCGAAGAGCTCGGCTCCACGCCGCGCAACGCCGGTTCGAAGATGGTGATCAGCGCCGCCCACACCTTCGACACCATCGGTGGCGGGCACCTGGAATACAAGGCGATGCAGATCGCCCGGGACATGCTTGTGCGCGGCCAGCAAAACACCCACCTGGAGCGCTTCAGCCTCGGCGCCAGCCTGGGCCAGTGCTGCGGCGGCGTGACGGTGCTGTTGTTCGAACCCATGGGCCAGGTGCAGGCGCAGATCGCGGTGTTCGGCGCCGGCCACGTGGGCCGCGCGCTGGTGCCGTTGCTGGCCAGCCTGCCGTGCCGGGTGCGCTGGATCGATTCCCGGGAACAGGAATTCCCGGAACACATCCCCCAAGGCGTGCGTAAAATCGTCAGCGAAGAGCCGGTGGATGAAATCGACCACTTGCCTGTGGGCAGTTATTGCATCGTCATGACCCACAACCACGCGCTGGACCTGGAACTCACCGCCGCCCTGCTCAAGCGCAATGACTTCACCTACTTCGGCCTGATCGGCTCGAAGACCAAACGCGTCAAGTTTGAACACCGCCTGCGGGATCGCGGTTTCGACACCGCGCAACTGCAACGCATGCATTGCCCGATGGGGCTGACCGAGGTCAAAGGCAAACTGCCTGTGGAAATCGCCATCTCCATCGCCGGCGAAATCATCGCCACCTATAACGCCAACTTCGGCCAGCACACTGCGAGCGCCGAACCCATTGCCAAACTGCTGCCGGTATCCCGCCGCAGCCAAGCGACTAACTGAGACGACCATGCCTTTGACACGCAAAGCCTACCGTGCCGCCATTTTGCACAGCATCGCCGACCCTGCCGAAGTGGGGATCGAAGCCTCCTACGAATATTTCGAGGACGGCCTGCTGGTGATCGACAACGGCCAGATCAGTGCCCTTGGCCACGCCAGCGACTTGCTCGCCAGCCTGCCCGCCGACATCGAAGTCACCCATTACCAGGACGCGCTGATCACCCCCGGCCTGATCGACACCCACATCCACCTGCCGCAGACCGGCATGGTCGGTGCCTATGGCGAGCAGTTGCTGGACTGGCTCAACACCTACACCTTCCCGTGTGAAAGCCAGTTCGCCGACAAGGCCCACGCCGAAGAAGTCGCGGATATTTTCATCAAGGAACTGCTGCGCAACGGCACCACCACCGCGCTGGTATTTGGCAGCGTGCACCCGCAGTCAGTGAACTCGTTTTTTGAAGCGGCCGAGAAGCTCGACCTGCGGATGATCGCCGGCAAGGTAATGATGGACCGCAACGCGCCGGACTATTTGACCGACACCGCCGAATCCGGCTACGCGGAAAGCAAGGCGCTGATCGAGCGCTGGCACGGCAAGGGCCGTTTGCACTACGCGGTGACGCCACGTTTCGCACCGACCAGTACACCTGAACAACTGACCCTCGCCGGGCAGCTGCTGGGGGAATACCCGGACCTCTACATGCAGACTCACATCAGTGAAAACCTGCAGGAAGTGGAATGGGTGAAAGAACTGTTCCCGGAACGCAAGGGTTACCTGGACGTGTACGACCATTACAAACTGCTGGGTGAACGCTCGGTGTTCGCCCACGGTGTGCACCTGTGCGACGACGAATGCGCGCGGTTGGCAGAAGCCGGTTCGGCAGTCGCGTTCTGCCCGACATCGAACTTCTTCCTGGGCAGCGGTTTGTTCAACCTGCCGATGGCCGAGAAGCACAAGCTGAATGTCGGCCTGGGTACGGACGTCGGCGGTGGCACCAGCTTCTCGCTGCTGCAAACCCTGAACGAAGCGTACAAGGTGATGCAACTGCAAGGGACGCGCTTGAGTCCGTTCAAGTCGTTGTACCTGGCGACCCTGGGTGGTGCTCGGGCGCTGCGTCTGGAAGACAAGATCGGCACGCTGCAACCCGGCACTGACGCGGACTTCCTGGTACTGGATTACAACGCCACCCCGCTGCTCAGCTATCGCCTGAAGCAGGCCAATAACATCGCCGAGACGTTGTTCGTGTTGATGACGCTGGGGGATGACCGGGCGGTGTTGCAGACGTATGCGGCGGGGCAATTGGTGCACCAACGCTGATTTAACAGGTACAACAAAACAAATGTGGGAGCGGGCTTGCTCGCGAAGGCGGTGTGTCAGTCGCTGGATGTGCTGACTCATCCACCGCCTTCGCGAGCAAGCCCGCTCCCACATTTAGTTAGTGGCGAGCCTGGAAAATTACAGTTTTACAGACGAGCGCCCCGGCTTCTTTGTCTGCAACAGATGCGAGAACACCGCATGCAGGTCATCCGACGCGCTTTCCTCATCGAGGTTGAGCTTGCTGTCGATGTGATCCATGTGATGCATCATCAGGTTCACCGCCAAATCCGCATCCCGCGCTTCGATCGCGTCGATCAACTGCGTGTGCTCATCGTAGGAACAGTGCGAGCGGTTGCCGCTTTCGTACTGGGCGATGATCAACGAGGTCTGGGACACCAGACTGCGCTGGAAACTGATCAGCGGCGCATTCTTCGCCGCCTCGGCCAGCTTCAGGTGGAACTCGCCGGAAAGCCGGATGCCCGCGCCGCGATCGCCCCGGGAGAAGCTGTCGCGCTCGTCGTTGACCATCTGCCGCAGCTCGGCCAGTTGCTCGGCCGTGGCATGCTGCACCGCCAATTCAGTGATCGCACGCTCCACCAGGCGCCGGGCGAGGAATACCTGGCGGGCTTCCTCGACGCTCGGGCTGGCCACTACCGCACCACGATTGGGCCGCAGCAGTACCACGCCTTCATGGGCCAGGCGCGACAGCGCGCGGCGAATGATGGTGCGGCTGACGCCGAAGATTTCGCCCAGCGCTTCTTCACTCAATTTGGTACCGGGCGCCAGGCGTTGTTCGAGGATCGCCTCGAAGATATGCGCGTAGACGATATCGTCCTGGGTTCCACTGCGACCGGCCTTACCGGCTCGCGGCTGTTTCTTGAGGGGCTGCAACTGTTCGTTCATGGGCACTCGGGTCGGGAGAACGGCGGCGAATTGACGTTGACTGTAATACGGCACAGAGGGTCGCTGGCAAGTATCGCGTAAAATCAGCGCACATTGTACACAACCCAGTGCGCCAACACACTGTACGGCTGTTTGCGGCGCCGGCTGTATTGCAATGAATCGTTACGTTTGAGTTTAGGCTTGATTCCGCACTTTCTCCTTTGTAGGAGCGAGCTTGCTCGCGAAAAACGTATAAGCACCGCATTCAGTCAGGATGCCAGCGTCATCGTTAACGACCTTCGCGAGCAAGCTCGCTCCTACAGACAGCCCGGTAAAAGGAACACCGCCCCATGTCCGACGTCCCCCAAGCGCGATTACGCCCACTGGCCGACACTTCGCCTTCGGCCATCGTCGCCGGTTTCATTGCCATGATGACCGGCTACACCAGCTCCCTGGTGCTGATGTTCCAGGCTGGCCAGGCTGCCGGCCTGACCACCGCGCAGATTTCCTCGTGGATCTGGGCGATCTCCATCGGCATGGCGGTGTGCAGCATTGGTCTGTCCCTGCGCTATCGCACGCCGATCACCATTGCCTGGTCCACACCGGGCGCGGCGCTGTTGATCACCAGCCTGGGCGGCGTCAGCTATGGCGAGGCCATCGGCGCCTACATCACCTGCGCGGTGCTGGTGACCATCTGTGGGCTGACCGGCAGCTTCGAAAAACTCGTCAAGCGCATCCCCGCGTCCCTGGCGGCCGCCTTGCTGGCGGGGATTCTGTTCAAGATCGGCAGCGAGATTTTCGTCGCCGCGCAGCACCGTACCGGGCTGGTACTGGGGATGTTCTTCACTTACCTGGTCATCAAGCGCCTGTCGCCGCGTTATGCCGTGCTCGCGGCACTGCTGATCGGCACGGCACTGTCCGGGCTGATGGGGCTGCTGGATTTCAGTGGCTTTCACCTGGAAGTGGCAACGCCGGTGTGGACCACGCCGCACTTCTCCCTGGCCGCGACCATCAGCATCGGCATCCCACTGTTCGTGGTGGCCATGACCTCGCAGAACATGCCGGGTGTCGCGGTGCTGCGGGCCGACGGCTATAACGTACCGGCGTCGCCATTGATTACTACCACCGGCCTGGCCTCGCTGGTGCTGGCGCCGTTTGGCTCCCATGGCATCAACCTGGCAGCCATCAGCGCGGCGATCTGCACCGGCCCTCATGCCCATGAGGATCGCAACAAGCGCTACACCGCCGCGGTCTGGTGCGGGATTTTCTACGGGATCGCCGGGGTGTTTGGCGCGACATTGGCCGCGTTGTTCGCCGCCCTGCCCAAGGAACTGGTGCTGTCGATTGCGGCACTGGCGTTGTTTGGCTCGATCATCAATGGCCTGAGCATCGCCATGAATGAACCCAAGGAACGGGAAGCTGCGTTGATCACCTTCATGGTCACAGCGTCGGGGTTGACGTTGTTTTCCATCGGTTCGGCGTTCTGGGGGATTGTCGCGGGGGTGTTGACGCTGGTGATTCTGAACTGGCGCAAGGCCTGATTCTTTAGACCCAGTAACGAAAAAGCGACCCGGGCGGGTCGCTTTTTCATGACATCAGACTGCCGGATTAATCGGCTTTTCTGGGTGCCAAGCGTCCAGCAGGGCGCTGACTTCAACGCGGGTCAGCTCTGGACGAGCCTTCAGCCACGCTTCAACAGCGGCACGCTGTTCTTCGTTGACCGAACCACGGGTGGCTTTGCAAACCAGACCGAAGTCATCACCGCCGACGTAGTCCAGGCCGTTGCCGTCCATCGCTTCAGTCAGGAATGCTTCGAGGAAAGCGTCAACCGCTTCATCGTCCAAACCTTCTTTGAAGTCCAGGTTCAGTTCGAAACCCAGCTCTTGAAATTCATCAACGCACAGTTTTTTGCGCAGACGCCGGGAACGGTTAGTCGCCATTGGAACAATCCTCTTAAGTAATAACGGGCGGCACTTTAGCAGTTTAAGCAGGCCTTTGCCCGATTCTCTGGGACAGGCGGCAGAGTGCCAGTAAAAAAAACCGCCAATTGCAGCTATCGTTCAGCCACAAGTGCGACAGCCTTGGGGCATAATGCCGACACTTTCATGACCATTGAGGGATTTTTCGTACATACCCCTCACCTTTTTACCCCCTCAGCAGTAGGGTTTTAATTCTTATGATCAAATCTTTGCGTCCACTGTTACTCGCCAGTTTTCTTCTGCCCCTGGCCTTTTCCGTTACCGCCGCCCCGATCAACACTTCCCTGCCGCCCAAGGTCCAGGAAGCCCTCCAGAAAGCCAAGCTGCAAAACAATGCCCTGTCCCTGGTGATGATTCCCCTCAATGGCCCGGGCACACCTACCGTGTTCAACGCTGACGTGTCGGTCAACCCGGCCTCGACCATGAAGCTGGTCACCACCTACGCGGCCCTGGAAATGCTCGGTCCCAACCATCAGTGGAAAACCGAGTTCTACACCGACGGCACCCTGAGCGGCGGGATCCTGAACGGCAACCTGTACCTCAAGGGCGGCGGCGACCCCAAGCTGAACATGGAAAAACTCTGGCTGCTGATGCGCGACCTGCGGGCCAATGGCGTGCAGCAAGTGACCGGCGACCTGGTGCTGGACCGTGGCTTCTTCATCCCGCCGCAACTGCCGGAGTTCAATGACGACGGCAACGACGAGAACAAGCCGTTCCTGGTCAAGCCCGATGCCTTGATGGTCAACCTCAAGGCGCTGCGCTTCGTCACCCGCAATGATTCGGGCAAGGTGCTGGTCTCGGTCGAGCCGCCGATTGCGAGCATCCGCATCGACAACCAGGTCAAGGTCTCCAACGCCAAGCAATGCACCGGCGATGTGCGCTACAGCCCGATGACCGCCGCCGACGGCAGCGTCACCGTGACCGTCAGCGGCCAGTTGGCGGACGGCTGCAGCTCGCAGACGTATCTGTCGTTGCTGGACCACGCCACCTACACCGCCGGCGCCGTTCGGGCGATCTGGAAGGAACTGGGCGGCAGCATCCAGGGCCGCGACATCCAGGCGCCGGTACCGAAGAACGCCAAAGTGCTGGCTCGTGCGTTCTCGCCGGACCTGGCGGAGATCATCCGCGACATCAACAAATACAGTAACAACACCATGGCCCAGCAGTTGTTCCTGAGCCTGGGTGCGCAGTACCGCACCGATGCCGACGGCGACGACGCCAAGGCCGCCCAGCGCGTGGTGCGCCAGTGGCTGGCGAAAAAAGGCATCACCGCGCCGCACCTGGTGATGGAGAACGGCTCCGGCCTGTCCCGTGCTGAACGGGTCAGCGCCCGCGAGATGGCGACCATGCTGCAAGCGGCGTGGAGAAGCCCGTACGCGGCGGAGTACATCAGTTCGCTGCCGATTGCCGGCACCGACGGCACCATGCGTAAACGCCTGAAGACCACGGCCATGCGCGGCGAAGCCCACGTCAAGACCGGCACCCTGAACACCGTGCGGGCGATTGCCGGGTTCAGCCGCGACAACAATGGCAATACCTGGGCTGTGGTGGCGATTCTCAACGATCCGAAACCGTGGGGCGCGTCCTCGGTACTGGACCAGGTGCTGCTGGACCTGTATCGCCAGCCGAAACTGGCGGCGGCGGCCCCGGTCCTCTAACAGCAGCAAATATCAAATGTGGGAGCTGGCTTGCCTGCGATGTATACGCCTCGGTCTATCAGGAATACCGAGGTGATGCTATCGCAGGCAAGCCAGCTCCCACATTGATCTCTAATAGCTTGAATGGCCGTGCACTTCAGGCAAGCACCCGCTCTGCCTCAACCCTGTCCCTGCCCGCCTGCTTGGCGGCATAGACACCCGAATCCGCCCGCAGCAACAAGCTGTCGACGCCCTCCTCGACCCGCCAACTGGCGACCCCGAAGCTCGCCGTCACCGTGCCGACACCTTCCATCGGCTCACCGCGCAACGCCTGCCACAACTCCAGGGCAACATTGAACGCCTGGCTGCCGTCGGTATTGGCGCACAGCACCACAAACTCCTCGCCGCCCAGCCGGCAAAACACATCCGTGCGTCGTAACCGCTGGCTGATGCGCCGGCATAACTCCTTGAGCACTTCATCACCCACCGCGTGACCATGCTGGTCGTTGATGCGCTTGAAGTGATCGATGTCGAACATGATCACCGACAACGCCCCCGAGGCACGCTTGACCCGGATCATCTCGGCCTTCAGCCGGTCCTGGAAGTAGCGTCGGTTATGAATGCCGGTCAGGGAATCGGTAATCGACAGCGCCCGCAGCTCTTCCTCGACCCGCTTGAGATCGGAAATATCCGACACATAGCCATGCCATAACGTACCGCCACCGGCCAGCTCTTCCGGCGTCGCCTCACCGCGAACCCAGCGCAGCCCCCGATGGGGCAACTGCACCCGGTATTCTTCACGCCAATGGCTCAGTTGCAGGGTGGACAGGCGAATGGACTCCCGTACCCGCTCGACATCCAGCGGATGAATCCGCTCGAAGACCTTTCGCGCATCCTGCTGCAACACCCCAGGCTCGATTTCGTAGATGTCGCGGATGCCATCGCTGGCATAAATGAACCGCGAGACATTGTTCGGTTCCAGGATGAACTGGAAAATACCGCCGGGCACATGGGCGCTGAGTTTCTTCAGCAGGCGGTCCCGCGCGGCCAGTGCCTCATAGGCGCGCTTCTGCTCGGTGACATCCAGGCAGATCGCCAGGTGCCCGACCCACAGGCCATGCTCGTCCAGCAGAACAGTGGCGAGCATGTTCACCGTCAGTTGGCTGCCGTCCTTGCGTACCAGCGTCCACTCGCGGGCCTCATGCACTGCATCGGCGCTGTCCACCAGCATCGCCTGGGCTGGCGCGATGCGCTTGCCGAGGATTGCGCTCAATTGCGCGGCACGGGCTTCCAGCTCGGGGGCCAGGTGCAGGCTTTCGAGGGTCAGGTGGCCCAGTACCTCTTGTGCTTCAAAGCCCAGCATCTGCTCGGCGCCAGCGTTGAAGGTGGTGATCACACCGCGCAAGTCCGTCGCGATGATCGCCACCTGGGTGGCCGCATTGAGCACGCTGCGCAGTTGGCCGTGGGTGCCTCTCAGTTCCTGTTCCCGCTGACGCAATTGGGCGGTGCGCTGCTCCACCAGCTTCAATGCGCGCTGGCGCTGACTGACCACCACGTAGAGCAACGCACTGAGCAGCACGCTCAGCAGGCTGCCCATGACCAGGATACTGACCAGCGAAGAGTGATTGCCCTGCTGGAACACCTGGCTGGGGCGCAGGCTCAAGGCGTAGACGTGGTCGCCGAGCGTCAGCCGGCGTGCTGCCACCAGGTCACTGTCTGCCACGGGGTTGCTGGATTCGTACAACACCCGTTGCTCTGCATCGGAGGTGTCGACAATCTGCATCACCAGGTTGTCCCGTGCGGCCTTGGGCAAGCCATCGGCCACCAGCTGGCGCATGCTGATCACCGCCATGACGTAGCCGTAAGGTTCACTGTTGGGCACTTGTGTCGTCGGTGCCCGGCTGACCGGTGCCACCAGCAATACACCCATGGCATAGGCCGGCTCCACACCCACCAGTTGCATGGGCTGGGACACCGCCATCTTCCCTGACTGTTGCGCACGCTCCACCGTCGAGCGCCGCAGTGGCTGGGCCAACAGGTCAAAACCCAGCGGCGAGCCGAGAATGCTCTGGGTCTGGCTGTACAGCACCGGCACATACTCATCGCGATCAGTCGCCGGGGTCAGTTCGCCCGCCGCATTCAATTCACGAATGGAGAAATTCGCACCGCGCTCCGCCGTGATTGCCTGCTCGAACGCACCGCGCTGGTCACGCAAAACCCGGGGTGCCCAGGCATAGGCGCGGGTACGCAACAGCAAGGGCTGCGCGAACCCTTCGAACTCTTTGCGCGAGACTGTATTTGAATTGACGAAGAACCGCCGCAGGCTGCCCAGGCGTTGTTCCTGGTCCTCGAAACGCTCCTGGAGACGGCTGTAGCGCTCGTTGACCAGCAGTTGAAAGCGCTGGCGCATCTGCTGCTGGTAAAGCTCGGACGCGGCCCAGGCGACGACAATCGTCAGCGCGATACCGGCCAGCAACACCACCACCGCCACCAGCCACGCCGACACCTGCTCACTGATAAAGCCTAGGATTTTCGGGCGGACGGCATGCAGCGGCATAGACAAGACTCGGAACGCCAGCGTGCGGGTGCGTCACTTTGGCCAGGTCCTAAGTTATAGCCACAGGACTTGCGTTTGACCAGCGCAAAAAAAAGCCGCAAGGCCGGAATGATCCGGGCCTGCGGCTTCAGAACGCAGTGATCAGCGCGCGGTGATTTTCCACGCCCGATGGATCTTGGCGTTACGCGCAAAATCCGGGTCGATGGTCTTGTCGCTGATCTCTTCGACGGCATACCGCTCGACGAGGTTGTCTTCCAGCTGGAACTTGCGGAAGTTGTTCGAGAAGTACAACACGCCGCCCGGTGCCAGGCGCGCCATGGCCAGGTCCAGCAACTGCACGTGGTCGCGTTGCACGTCGAAGATGCCTTCCATGCGCTTGGAGTTGGAGAAGGTCGGCGGGTCGATGAAGATCATGTCGAACTCATCGCGGCTGGCTTCCAGCCAGGCCATAACGTCGCCCTGCTCCAGGCGGTTCTTGTCGGAGAAACCGTTGAGGGAGAAGTTGCGGCGCGCCCAGTCCAGGTAGGTCTTCGACAGGTCGACGCTGGTGGTGCTGCGCGCGCCACCCTTGGCGGCGTGCACACTGGCGGTGGCGGTGTAGCAATACAGGTTGAGGAAGCGTTTGCCGGCCGCCTCTTTCTGGATGCGCATGCGCATTGGACGGTGGTCGAGGAACAGGCCGGTGTCCAGGTAATCGGTCAGGTTGACCAGCAACTTGACGCCGCCTTCGCTGACCTCGGTGAACTTGCCCTGGGCGCTCTGGCGCTCGTACTGCTTGGTGCCGCTCTGGCGTTCGCGACGCTTGACCACCACACGGTTCTTGTCGATGCCCAGCGCCTGGGGAATGGCCGCCAGGGCATCGAACATGCGTGCCGAAGCTTTTTCCGGGTCAATCGACTTCGGCGCCACGTATTCCTGGACGTGGACCCAGTCGTGGTACAGGTCGATGGCCATGGAGTATTCCGGCATGTCGGCATCGTACACACGGTAGCAATCGACGCCTTCGCGCTTGGCCCACTTGCCCAGCAGTTTCAGGTTCTTTTGCAGGCGGTTGGCAAACATCTGCCCGCCTTCGCTCAAGCGCGCCTGCTCGACCACTGGGGTCGGGGCGGGTTTGATCGGATTCCCGTTCTTGTTGTACTGGCGCTCTTGCGGCTCGGTCGGCGCCTGGTCGTAGGCCGCTTGCTCGCGCTCGGCCTGGCGTTGTTCCGGGGTGCGACGCTCGCCGGTGACGAACTGATCCGGGGTGACCTTGATCAGCAGCAATTTGCACGGCAAGGCGCCGTTCCAGAACGAATACTGTTTGTGGCTGCGGATGCCCATGCGCTTGCCCAGGTCCGGAGCACCGGTGAACACCGCCGCTTCCCAGCCCAGGCACGCCTGGCGCAGACGCTCGCCGAGGTTCTGATAGAGGTACAACAGGCTGGCTTCATCACCCAGACGCTCGCCATACGGCGGGTTGCAGATCACCAGGCCTTTCTGGTTCTGGTCCGGACGCGGCTCGAAGGTACCGACTTCGCCCTGGTAGATCTTGATCCAGTGGCTAAGGCCTGCGCGTTCGATGTTGTTGCGGGCGGGTTGGATCAGGCGAGGATCCGCCTCGTAACCACGAATCCACAGCGGTGGCTTGGCCATGCCGATGGCGGCACGCTCGCTGGCCTCTGTGTGAAGTTTTTTCCACAGCGCCGGAACGTGGCCAAGCCAGGCGGTGAAACCCCACAGCTCACGGTTCAGGTTGGGCGCCATGTCGGCGGCGATCATCGCGCCTTCCACCAGGAAGGTACCGACGCCGCACATCGGGTCCGTCAGCGCGCCGCCTTCGGCAGCGATGCGCGGCCAGCCGGAGCGAATCAGGATCGCCGCCGCCAGGTTCTCTTTCAACGGTGCCGCGCCCTGCTGCAGGCGGTAGCCGCGCTGGTGCAGGCTGTGGCCGGACAAATCAAGGGAAAGGATCGCTTCGCCACGGTCCAGGCGCAGGTGGATGCGCAGGTCCGGGTTGATCTTGTCGATGGATGGACGTTCGCCGGTCGGGGTGCGCAGCTTGTCGACAATCGCATCCTTGACCTTTAGCGCGCCGAAGTGGGTGTTGTCGATGCCCGAGCCATGGCCGCTGAATTCAACGGCCAGGGTGCCGTCGGCGAGCATGTGGTCTTCCCACTCGATGTCCAGCACCCCGTGGTAGAGGTCTTCGGCGTCCTTCATCGGGAAGCGCTTGAGCACCAGCAACACGCGGTTGGCCAGGCGCGACCAGAGGCACAGGCGGTAGGCGGTCTCCATGTCGGCCATGCCGCGCACGGCCGAGGTGTGCTCGCGGGCTTCCTCAAGGCCAAGCCCGACGGCTTCCTCGATCAGCAGGCCTTCGAGGCCCTTGGGGCAGGTGAGGAAGAGTTCAAAACGGTCCGACATGGGGCATTCCAGGCTTTTCAGCAATAAGTGAACGGGCGACGCATCGCGCATTCGGTTTTCAATCAAGCGCTTTTCTTGAAGAACGCTCGTGTGGCACGAATGTGCCGTTCCACCCCGGCTACCGGCCTTTCGGGTCTTTATCGACGGGGCAGTTCAAGTATTTGAAGCAACAAAAAGAAACATTCCGACCCTTCGTCGAATAATAACCGACTGCAACAGGCGGACATTCTCACTAAAGGATTAAACCCATCCTCTTTGAAGGGCACATCATAGCTGGGTTTGCCCAACAAAAGGGGCGAAAAGCCATCCCAGCTTATGGCTATAGCATCATTATCGTTACGTGCTTATGACAAAACGATCATTGAATCCATGTGACCTATTGGTTAGAACTCAACACAGGTTGGCGCCGTAACGACGCCGACACATAGCTCGCCACGCCGGCAGCGAGCGCACCAACGGCAGAAAAACTCTGCCCGGCCTCGGACGAGGCCGAAGGATATCAAGACAGTCAACAAGTGAGGGAAACACCCTATGAGAAGACTTAAGCGTGATCCGTTGGAAAGAGCATTTTTACGCGGATATCAATATGGCGTTCATGGCAAATCCCGTGAGCTTTGCCCATTTACTCTACCGTCGGTACGCCAAGCCTGGATCAACGGCTGGCGAGAAGGACGCGGCGACAACTGGGACGGTATGACTGGCACTGCGGGAATCCACAGACTCAACGAACTTCACGCCGTCGGCTAATCAAGGGCATTTAATTCCGACACCAGCACGAATACGCAACCACTTAACCACGCACGCCCCATCCGGGCGGCGGGCTTCGGCCCAGGGGCTCCTTCAAGGAGCCCTTTTTATTGCCTGTTGTCAGCCGCGCGGCAATGCCGCAATCGCATCCACCGCCTGGCGAATCAACGCCGGGCCCTTGTAGATAAAGCCGGAATACAACTGCACCAGGCTCGCGCCGGCGGCGATTTTTTCGGCCGCGTGCTTGCCCTCGGTGATGCCACCCACGGCAATGATCGGCAAGCGCCCTGCCAACTCGGCCGCCAGCACCTTGACGATGTGGGTGCTCTGGTCGCGTACCGGCGCACCGGACAGGCCGCCCGCTTCGTCACCATACGCCAGGCCTTCGACACCGACGCGGCTCAGGGTGGTGTTGGTGGCGATCACCGCATCCATGCCCGAATCCACCAGGGCCTGGGCCACCAGTACGGTCTCTTCGTCGTTCATGTCCGGGGCAATCTTGATTGCCAGGGGCACACGCTTGCCGTGGCGCACAGCCAAATCTTCCTGGCGCTGGCGCAAGGCTTCGAGCAGTTGCTTGAGGGAGTCGCCAAACTGCAGGCTGCGCAGGCCCGGGGTGTTAGGCGAGCTGACGTTGACCGTGACGTAGCTGGCGTGGGCGTAGACCTTGTCCAGGCAAATCAGATAGTCATCCACCGCACGCTCCACCGGCGTGTCGAAGTTCTTGCCGATATTGATCCCGAGGATACCGGTGTACTTAGCCGCCTGAACCCGTGACAGCAGGTTATCCACACCCAGGTTGTTGAAGCCCATGCGATTGATGATCGCCTCGGCTTCCGGCAGGCGGAAGATCCGCGGCTTCGGGTTGCCTGGCTGCGGCCGTGGGGTCACGGTGCCGATTTCGACAAAGCCAAAACCCAGCTGCGCAAAACCGTCGATGGCCGCACCGTTTTTGTCCAAACCCGCAGCCAGGCCTACCGGGTTGGGGAAATCGAGCCCCATCACCGACACCGGCATTTTCGCCGGGGCCTTGCACACCAGGCCATTGAGCCCCAGGCGGCCACCGGCACCGATCAAGTCCAGGGACAGATCGTGGGAGGTTTCCGGAGAGAGTTTGAACAACAGCTGGCGGGCCAGGGTATACATGGGCGGGCTTGACTCGGATGGCGGCGAAAGGTGGCGGCGATTATAGCCGGGGTGACGGGCTGCATGCGAGGCGTGCCGTCCAATCGTCAGTTACGGTGCGTCATCAGTTCCTCATAGCGGGCCCAGATTTTTTGCGCATAGCGAAGACGCAGGGCCTCACGCTGAGGCCCGGGCCCGCCGCCCACATTGTAGGAACCGATCGCTGTCCAGTTGTAGCCGAACTGTTTGACGAAGTCGGCAAGGATCGACGCCCCCACCTCCACCGACAGGCAAGGCTCATCCAGCAAGCGCTGCTCGGTAATGCCCTCCTTGAGCAGGCGCGGCAGGTGAATGCTGTTGATCTGCATCAGCCCGATATCACGGGTGCCGTTGTTGTTGGCGTAATTCATGGCCTTGGCGCGGTAGCCCGACTCCACTGCGGCGATGGCCTGCAACAATTCCGGCTCCATGCCGTATCGGCTGGCAGCCTCGGCCCAGCAATACGCCCGGGCTTCATTGCCGAAGCCGAGCGTGAGCATCAGCAGCAGCGCCCCCTTGCACCGGGCGCTGCTCATGCCTGCCCCCGACCGCAGGTGGAACAGACAGCGCCCACCGCCAGGCTGGTCACCCTGACTGCACAGGTCACCCGGTACCCTTTGCCGTATACCGTCTTGATCAGGCCCTTGCCGCCCTTCAAATATTTGCGCAGCGAACAGATGCAACGGGTCAGGGACTCTTCCGTGGCCTCGTTATGGGGCCATGCCTGTTCCAGCAAGTGGTCCTTGGTCACCAGCACTCCGGCCGAGGACAGCAACAGGCGCAACACCTGCCACTCCTTGGGCGGCAGTTGAATATCCGAGTCTTCACTGGTCAATCTACCGTCGCAGTGCAACGTCCAGCGCTCAAAGACCATGGGGGTAGCCAGTACCCCATCGTTCACCACGGCCATTCGTACCTCCGCACCCAACTCACCTTCATTTCCAACACTGGTTTCCTGAAGGTCGCGACTATAAAAAGCCCACTCGCTGTATAGGAGAGGAAAAAACCCCATAGGCACTGATTTTTTCAGACTGGACACGTAGGACCTTTCGGCGATGCCCGCCCAGGGGCGCCACCAACGTTCTTATCCTTCGGTCACCCGGTTAAATGCCCGCTTCACCTGCTCATGCTGGGAGCGCGTCAACGGCGGCGCCTGCCCCGGCTCGGCAGCGGTATGCAGCACATTTGCGACCGCCGTCGCCTGAATCACAAACAATCGCACACTGTTGGCCATGGGCCCGTTGTAGCGTCCGAGCAAGGCTGTGCCGGTATCGCGCTGAAAATTCCCCACCAGCAATCGCCTGCCCGGAGCCACACGCACCACCGTGTTGATCCCCATCCGCTCCACCCCCACCGAGGGTTTGTCGCGACTGGCAGCCTTGCCCATCTGGCGGCCATCCTCGACGGTGAGCAGCATCTCGATTTCATTCGCCTCGGCGAAGCGCGGCAGAACACTGACCTGCGTACCAAAGACCACCGGTTGCCATTCGTCGTGGTCTTCACCCGGCCGGGGCAGATAGAACGTCTGGTTGTCGTTGAAAACCGCGGGCACATTCTCCTGGGTGAGAATCACCGGCAACGTCGTGACCCTCGCTCGCCTGCGCAACTCCAAGGCGGTGATCCGCTGCATGAATGCTTCGTCCTCGATGGGTGCCATGAGCCGGGTCGCTGAAGGCTTGTCCGACCCCTTGTGCATGGTCGCGCCGATCTTCTTGAGCTCATCGCGGTCCACATCCACCAGCCACATCGAAACCTCCACCGCGCGCTTCGGTACGTCCAGTTCTGCCACCAGACCTTCGATAAAGCTCACCTGCGCGGGCTTGCCCTTGATCAGCAGGCTGTTGGTGTCCGGGTACGCCAGCACCGAGATATTCTTGTCGGCCAGTAATCCGGGTTGCCGCGGGGACGCACTCTCCTGCTCGACGGCCAGCAGTTTTTCGATCATGGATGCCATGCCCGGCACCGTGACGGTTCTGTCGCCCATGTTGTACTCGCGGTCTGCAACGTGGGTGTTGAGCACCTGCACCACCCCGATCCGCTGCGGCCCCAGGTGCAGTTCCGCACGCTGGCGGTCCATCAGTTGGGCCAGGCGCAGCACATGGTCGACATAGTTCGGCGGCCCGGACACGTAGAACACCCGCGCCCCACTCGCACGCAGCGGGTAGCGCGCCTCTTCGAGCCCCGAACGGCGCATGAACCCGCGCAGGAGGTCGACCGAGATATGCCGCAGGGTCACTACCGAGCTTTTCGCCTCGTCGGCGTCATAGAGGTAAAGCACCTGGCCATCGGTGTACCAGATCAGGCCTTGCTGCTGGGCGACCGACTCCAGCAGCGGTTGGGGCGAGTCGAAATCGAACGCCCCGCTAATGCGCTTGCGAGCTGCCGCCTGACTGACAACGATCGGCTGCCCCAGCGGCAGGGACAACGCGGTAAAAAAAGTGTGCAGGCTTTCATCACGGGCCTGGTAGGAGCCCCCGAACGCGCCGGGGCTGCCCAGCAGCACCAGGCAGAAAAGCAGCGTCGAGAAACGGTGAAGGTGGCTGAACATGCCTGCATGGCCCGGGCTGAAAGAGCGGCCATACTGCGAGGCAGGCCGATTTCAATCCTGATGGAAAGCTGACGCCCAGCCCATCCTGTGCGCATCGTGGCATGTGCCTTGCTTTGCCTTGTCTATCGCAGCTCGCGCCAACGGCGGAACGGGCTCAAGGACACAGACGTCGTTACCCCGGGCTCTTCCTCTGAGTACCCGACGGAACGGCGTTTTTTTATGAAAGGTACGTATTGATGAGTGATCCCCTGGCTTGGGTCAACGGCAGCGATGCCCCGGAAAAGAGCAGCCTCAACCTGGGTTTCATGGCCCTGAGCGATTGCGCCTCGGTGGTGGTCGCCGCCACCCAGGGCTTCGCCCAGCCCTATGGCCTGACCTTGAATCTCAGGCGCCAGTCATCATGGGCCAGCCTGCGGGACAATCTGGTCAGCGGCGAACTGGACGCCGCCCACAGCCTGTACGGCCTGATCTACGCCGTGCACCTGGGTATCGGCGGCGTGGCACCCACCGATATGGCGGTGCTGATGGGCCTGAACCAGAACGGCCAGAGCATCAACCTGTCCCGTGGCCTGCAACAGCTGGGGGTGACCAGTCCTGAGGCACTGGACCGCCACGTGCACCAAAGCCGAACAAAACTCACCTTCGCCCAGACCTTTCCCACAGGTACCCACGCCATGTGGTTGTATTACTGGCTGGCCAGCCAGGGCATTCATCCCCTGCAGGATGTGGACAGTGTGGTGGTGCCGCCGCCGCAGATGGTTGCGCACCTGCAAGCCGGGCGCATCGACGGCTTTTGTGTGGGCGAGCCCTGGTGCGCCAGTGCGGTGAAGCAGAACCAGGGCTTTACCCTGGCCACCACCCAGGCACTGTGGCCGGACCATCCGGAAAAAGTACTCGGCTGCACCCAGGCATTTGTCGAGCAATACCCCAATACCGCCCGGGTACTGGTGATGGCGATCCTGCAGGCCAGCCGTTTTATCGAACAGAGCACGGAAAACCGCCGCTCCACTGCACAGTTGCTGAGCGCCCCGCAGTACCTCGACGCCCCGCTCGATTGCATCGAACCGCGCCTGCTCGGCGACTACGATGACGGCCTCGGCAACCACTGGCAGGATCCCCACGCGCTGCGTTTTTATGGCGACGGCGAGGTGAACCTGCCCTACCTGTCTGATGGCATGTGGTTCATGACCCAGTTCCGCCGCTGGGGCCTGCTGCGGGAGGACCCGGACTACCTCGGCGTTGCCCGGCGTGTGCAACAACTGGACATCTATCGCCAGGCGGCCAGCGCCGTGGGCGTGCCTGCCGATGGCGAGGCCATGCGCAGCAGCCAGTTGATCGACGGAAAAATCTGGGACGGTTCGGACCCGGCCGGGTATGCCCGCAGCTTTCGCCTGCATGCCATGGCAGATGTTGCCAGCCGCCAGGCCTTGCGCTGACAGGAGGAACCCATGCTACGAATCCTGTTGATCAATGACACACCGCGCAAGGTCGGGCGGCTCAAGGCTGCGTTGACCGAGGCCGGGTTTGAGGTGATCGATGAGTCGGGGTTGACGATCGACTTGCCGGCGCGGGTCGAAGCGGTGCGCCCGGACGTGATTTTGATCGATACCGAGTCGCCGGGACGCGATGTGATGGAGCAGGTGGTGCTGGTGAGTCGCGACCAGCCACGGCCGATTGTGATGTTTACCGATGAGCATGATCCGGGGGTGATGCGTCAGGCGATCAAGTCCGGGGTGAGTGCCTACATTGTCGAGGGGATTCAGGCGCAGCGGTTGCAGCCGATTCTGGATGTGGCGATGGCGCGGTTCGAGAGTGACCAGGCGCTGCGCGCGCAGTTGCAGGCGCGGGATCAGCAGTTGGCCGAACGCAAGCGGATCGAAACGGCCAAGGGGTTGTTGATGAAAATGAAGGGGTGTAATGAGGAAGAGGCCTACACGCTGATGCGGCGCCAGGCGATGAGTCGGCAGCAGAAGCTGATTCAGGTGGCGGAGCAGATTATTGCGATGAGTGAGTTGTTGGGGTGAGAGGGGGGGCGGGGTGTATATCCGTTATTTAGGTAACGGCAACTATTGGTTCCGCTCTTACGGCGGCTCACTTTTGAACAGCGCAAAAGTATGCAAAACGCTCTTGCCACACCACTCTCCACCTCG